>CALHQN010000084.1 GCA_938036585.1 uncultured Campylobacter sp. | reverse complement strand
ACGATTAGAGATTATATTTTGCATTTTTCGCGTTACGCAGGCGATAGATTTACACGATAGTTTCTGCGCGGGCGGGGCGATATTCGCGATGGTTGCGCGATGATTTTATGCGAGCATCGCGGTTTTTTGCTTTGTCGATTTTACGTTTATTGATTTGTTTATTTATCAGCTCGCCGCCCGCCGCGAGATAAAATTTAGCTCCGAAATAGGGCTAAATTTTAAAATTTTATCTTACGCGCCGAGCTGATTTCAGGCGTGCTATGTATGGCGGCGCGACCGCGCAATACGCAGGCATTAAATTTAGAGCCGCTAAGTCCGCCAAATCTGCGCGATCCGTACGCCGCAAATTTTATATCGCCAGCCCGCGCACGTGGCATAAAATTTTAAAATCCTACTTGAAATTTTAAAATTACCAGCGCGGCATAAATTCTAAGCCAACGCCTTACTTAAATTTCAAAACCTCGCCGTATAAAAAATCCAAAAATCCCGCTCTTTAAATTTAGCCGAATTTCAAAATTTAATCATAAAAACGCTATCATCGGGGCAAAATTTTTAAGGTTGTAAAATGAGTTTGAGCTTGAAATTTCGCCCCAAAAGCTTAGAGCAGATCGTGGGGCAGGGCAAGATCGTGGCGGTTTTTAAAAAATTCGTCGCCGCAGGCAGCATCCCGCACAGTATATTTTTCGGCGCCGCAGGCAGCGGTAAAACGACGATGGCGCGCGTGATCGCAAGCGAGCTGAACTACGATTTTTACGAGCTTGACGCCACGAGCCTGAAGGTCGAGGATATCCGCAAAATTCTATCCTCGCACGTCGGCTCACTCATCAAGCCGCTCATTTTCATCGACGAGATCCACCGCCTCAGCAAGACGCAGCAGGAGGTGCTGCTAATCCCGATGGAGAATTACGCCGCGATCATCATCGGCGCGACGACGGAAAATCCGCAGTTTGTGCTAAGCAGCGGCATCCGCTCGCGCTCGATGATCTTTGAGTTCGAGCCGCTTAGCTACGAGGATTTGGAGGCGCTTTTGGCGAGGGTGCAGGGCGAGATCGGCTTTGAGATGGACGAGGAGGCGCGAAAATACCTGCTAAACTCCAGTAGCGGCGATGCAAGGAGTATGTTGAACTTACTGGAATTTGCGCTTTTAGCGGACAGCGCCATTACGCTGGATACGCTTCGTACGCTGCGTGCTAATGCCGTGGCTGCGGGCGTTAGCAGCGACGACGTGCATTATGAACTAGCAAGCGCGATGATCAAAAGCCTGCGCGGAAGCGACGCCGACGCCGCGCTGTATTATGTAGCGAGGCTGATAGATGCGGGCGAGAGCGCGGATTTTATCGCGCGCAGGATGGTGATCCTAGCTAGCGAGGATATCGGCAATGCCAATCCAAACGCCCTAAATATCGCCGTCAGCACGCTAAATGCCGTCAGCAAGATCGGCTACCCCGAAGCTCGCATTATCTTGGGGCAATGCGCGATCTATCTGGCGCACAGCCCCAAATCAAACGCCGCGTATTTGGGCATCAACGCCGCTTTGAAGTTCGTCCGCTCCTCCGCTCCGCTGCCTACGCCGCGCTATCTCATCAACTCCGATAAGCAGATCGCAGACTACAAATACCCGCACGACTTCGGCGGCTGGGTCGAACAGGCCTATATGAGCGAGGCGGCGAAATTTTACGAAAGCAAGGGGATCGGCTTTGAAAAGACGCTGGATGAGTGGCTGGCAAAGATCAAGGCCAAGGGCTCGGTTTAAATTTGCGTGCGGCGAAGAGCTAAAATTTGATGCGAGTTCAAATTTTAGCGGCTCGCAGGGCTTAAATTTTAAAAATATTCGCAAGGAGCGTGGATGAATGAGCAAAATTTGAAGTATATCGCAAATTTAAAAGCGCAGGACGTGCCGTGGAGTAGGCTCACGACCGCTTACGGCAGGGCGAGCGAATTCCCCGAAATTTTTAAGAAACTCTCGCTGGCAATCGAAGTTTGTGATGCGGCACGCGGTTCGGGCGGCGAGCAAAATTTAATAAGTGGGCCCGGTTGCGGGCAAAATTCTACGGATGCGGCAAGATGCGGCGCAGCGCAAAATTTCGTAAATTTGGCACAAAAGAGAGAGTCTAAATTTAAAAAGGCGGATAACGAGGCGGCGAAATTTAAAGCGGGCAGGGCGGAATTTAAGAGTACGGATAGCGCGGCGATAAAATTTGAAGCGAGCACGGCGGATAAGGACTTGGATGCGAGCAAGCGAGAGAAATGTGGCGCCAAAACTATCCAGGGCGCGCTTAGCAAAATTTTTAACGAGATAGAACATCAAAGCACGTTTTGGCACGCAACCCCTTTTGCGCTGCTGTTTTTGGCGCGTATCTTTACGCAGGCGCGCGCTACAGCGGGTAAAAACGCGAATAAAAATAATCAAAACGCCGCTGCGGAGATAAACGGAAAAAACGCAAACTGTGAAAACGCAAACTGTGAAAATGAAGCGGCCGAGTTTATTGCGACCAAACTCGGCAGATTTTTTGCGTTTATGCTTGAGATTTGCGATGATGCCGATAAGATCTCGCACGCAGCGCCGCTGGCGAGCTTTTCGGATATACTTGCGGAAAAATATTTGTGGCCGCAGAGCGACGAGGACGACGAGGTGCGCTGGGAGGAGTATTTTTACGACGATGAGCTATTTTACAGCCTATATTTTTATTCACGAGCGGTTTTGGACGCGACGGGAGTGGACTTTGCGCAGTTTAAGTCCAAGCCGGATGGCGTTTAAGGCTGCGCCATCTCGCCTTTTGATTCTAAATTTAGCGAGATGAGGTGCGCTTTGGCGATATTTTGTTTAAATTTAGACTTCAAAATTTTAAAATTTCGCCCAAAAGTCGCGGCAGACGGAATTCGCAGATCGTCTGTTTAAATTTAAAATTCGCGCGATTTTTGATCGGCGGTATGGTTAAGGCGCGAGAAACGCTTTTAAATTTCGATCGCTGTGAGCTCTAAATCCGCTTGCGGCGCGGCTTTTTATGTGGTTTTAAAAAGATACCAATTCTGCGCAATTTTTTCTATCATTATAAACTCGCTAGGGCTCATTTGCGGCAGGTTTACCTCATCTTGCACTCGCAAAAAGCCCACGGAGTTATCGGTGACCCCGCCGATGAGCAGCATAAATCTTTTGCCGCTCGTCTCGGCGTGAGAGAGATGCAGGCTTTTGATCTCTGCTTTAGCGCGCTCGGACTCTCCGCTAGCGTAAAGCTCGTAAATTTTTTCAAATGCCGCTAGGTTTTGTTTTCCAAACTCTATAAGCTCTTTATCGGGCGCTAAGATTAGCTTTAAATTTACGATATCTGCATCGGTTCTTTGCTCAAACTCCCGTTTTTGCGCCTCGCTAAATTTTTCATATTCGCTTACGATAGCCTCAATAATGGCGGTTTGCGCTAAAACACGCACGGCGTAGATCCCGTCCTCTTTAGTATAGACGTAAAGATCGAAGTGCTTCTCTTTAGAGCCCAAAAATACGTGAAAAATCTCGCTAAATTCGTCGCTTCGTCCAAGCGGAGCAACCGTGATTTTGCTATAGTTATCCGCCGCGTAGAATTTACGCTTCAAATAGCTTCTCATCTCGCCTTTAAAATGAAAATTTTTATCGAAGTTTGCGTCGCTAAACAGTGAGCGGACAAGCTCCTCATTGGGGCTGGCGTTTAGGTTTAACGCACAGCTTGCGCAAAGTATTAGAGGAGCAAAAATTTTTGAAAATCCAGCCGTTTTAAAAAATCTGAATAAGCTCAAAATTTAACCTTTTGAAATTTTATAAATTT
>CALHQN010000083.1 GCA_938036585.1 uncultured Campylobacter sp. | reverse complement strand
AGCCGAATCTGCAAACAGGAATTTAGCCGAACTGAGGATCAAGCTTTACTAAATCGCGCATTTCACCTGCACCGCCGCTAAAATAGCGCCTTTTTGCGAACGAGCCGCGCGCCGTAAAATAAACCACCGCATAAGTTTAAATTTAAAAGCAAGGGCAAAATTTTAAATCTGCCGTGACGAGGCAAGGTGCCGCGCAAAGCCCTAACTGCGCAACACGCGCTGTTTGAAATAAAAATTTACGCGAGCGATACGGCGTGCGCGAGCCGCGATCGCAACAGGCGCGAAATTTAAAATCAAACTCTGCGCGAACGGCGCGCTTAAATTCTACATTCGCGGCCTAAATTTCGCGCTTTTAAACTCTAAACTTATCCGCGCATTTGAGCAAGCCGCGCCTACCTTCCCACGCCCTATTCCAAAGCGGCTCTAGGCTCGCTCATACCGACCAGCTTAGCAACGACGCTCGTCGGAAAGGCGCGGATCATCTCGTTGTATTCCCTCGCCGCAGCGGCGTAGTCCTTGAGGGCCGCGGCGATGCGACTGCGGCTGCTTTCGAGCTCATTTTGCAAACTCGCAAAATTTTGATCCGCCCTAAGCTCGGGATAGCGCTCGATCGCCAGCATCAGCCGCGAAAGCGCCGAGCTTAGCTCACTTTGTGCGGCGTTAAATTTAAAAAACGCGTCTCGGTTTTGCGAGGCATCGTCCAAATTTAGTGCAGCCGCCTTGGCCTGCGCGCTTATGACGCCCTGCAGCGCGTCTTTTTCGTGAGTCGCGTGATCCTTTACGATCTGCACGAAACCGGGGATCAGCTCCGCGCGGCGCTTGTATTGGCTCTGCACCTGCGCCCACGCGGCGTTTACCTCCTCGCTTTTGGCAACGAGATTATTGTAAACGGGCACCGCAAAGATTACGCAGGCTATCGCCGCGATAATAAGCAGGATCAAATTTTTAACAAAACAAAGCCGCGGCGCTTTGATTCGCCGCTAAAATGGCTTTCACCGAAGCTTTCATCCGCGCCTAAGTTTATGAAAGGCTCGCCGCCGAGGCTTGCAGTTTTTCTAAAATTTCGCCCAAAATCGCCGCCGAAATTTACGCCGCTCTTCTCGCGCTCGCCGTACGGACGCTCGCCGCGAGCGAGGCGATTCGTGATATTTTCGCCGCCGCGACCGCTCATACCCAGCTCCTTTTGATTTCGCCGCTTAGTTTTACTAAAATTTCATACTCGATCGTGCCGAAGCGCTTAGCCCAGTCCCGCGCGTCGCCCAGCACGCAGATGCGCTCACCACCGAATTCTGCGCAGAAGCTATCCATCGACATCTTGCCTAGCATCCGCTCGCCGCCCGGCAGTACGAACTCGCCCTCGCCGTCGTAGCGGAGTAACCCGTCCGCGTAGCCCAGATCGTAGGTGCCGATCTTCATATCGCGCGGCGCTTCAAATTTCGCGCCGTAGCCGACGCGCTGACCCTTTTTTAGCACGCGCGAGCTGATCAGATTGGCATAGAGCTTAAGCACGGGGCGTAAGCCTAGACTTTCGTCAAACTGCGCGTAGCCGAACTGCGCCATCCCCACGCGCACATACTCATCCTCAAAGCCCGCTCTGCGCTCGATCGCCGCGGAGTTGCTCGAATGAAATTTTAAATTTCCAAAGCCCGCGGCGGCGGCTTTTTGCCCCGCGAGCCGCTTAAATTCTATAAAATTTTGCCTCTGCGCGAAAAAATCGCCGTTTAGCTCGTCGCTTGCGCGAAAGTGCGTGAAAAAGCCCATCAGCCTAAATTCCCCCGCCTTGCACAGCCTAAGCGCCTCATCTAGCTCGCTCGCGTCGATGCCGTTTCTATGCATCGCGGTATCTACGGCGATATAAATTTTAGCCCCACGTTTAAGGCGCGCGAAGTAGCCAAGATCATTTACCGCGTAGCAAAACCGCTCATCCTCGTCCCCGCTCGGAATGTGCGAAAGCACTAAAATTTCGCCGAATAGATCCGCGATCTGCGCGGCTTCACTCATCGTGCGCACGACCGCCTTGTCGATACCGAAGCTTGCCGCAGCCTCGCAGCAGAGCCTAGAGCCGTGGCCGTAGGAGTTGTCCTTGGCGACTAGGAAAATTTTATCCGCGCCGCCTACTTTAGCCGCGATCTGCGCGAGATTATGCAGATATGCCGCGCGATCGAGCAGTATCTCAGACATCGAAGTTCACTCCGTACGCGCGGTAGAGATAGGGCAGCAGCTTGCGCGCGGCGTAGTCGTAGCCGTAAAATTTCGCGTAAACCTCCTTCAGGCTAGCTGCACCTGCACGCTCGAAATCAAACACGTCGGTACCCGCGATCTTAGGCACGCGCTCGTCTAAAAATTTAAAAAATTCCGCCCTGGCGCCCAAAAGCTCTTTGATATTTTTTTCTACGAGCTCTTTTTGTACGCTCGCTTCGTTGTTTTCTTGCATTTCACATCCTTGATTTAAATTTATCATCAAATTTTACCCCGGCGATATTTAACATTTTTCTAAAATTTCTAAAAATACGCTTTGCATCTTATCTCTAAACTCCGCGCTGCCGGCCTCGAAGCGGGTTACGATCACGGGCGTGGTGTTGCTAGCGCGCACGAGCGCCCAGCCGTCGTCAAACCGCACGCGGATGCCGTCTATTTCGATTACGTCGCGCACGGCGGGAAGCTTCTCTATGCCGCTATGAATGCGCGCTTTGACCGCCTCGATGATCTCAAATTTGCGCTCCTCGCTCGTATTAAATTTTATCTCGTCGGTGCTAAACGTCCGCGGCAGCTTATCAAGCTCGCCGTCGAGATCAAAGCCGAGCTTGACGAGCTCGAGCACGCGCATCATCGCATACACGGCATCATCGAAGCCGAAATATCGCTCCTTAAAATAGATATGCCCGCTCACCTCGGCGGCAAGATCGATGCCAAGCTCCTTCATCGCCTTTTTGATATTGCTGTGGCCGGTCTTGCCCATGAAGCTTTTGCCGATCTTATCGATGGTATCATACATCGCCTGCGAGCATTTGACCTCGCCTAGGATGCGCGGATGGGTCATATTTAGAGCCAGTAGGCAGGCTAGCTCGTCGCCTTTGATGTTGCGGCGCGGCGTAAGCACGGCGATCCTATCGGCGTCTCCGTCAAAGCCGAAGCCTAGAGCCACGCCGTCTTGCTTCATCGCAGCTTTAAGATCCGCTAAATTTTTCTCCTCGCTTGGGTCGGGGTGGTGGTTTGGAAAGTTGCCGTCGGGCTGCGGGAATAAAACTTTAGCGTTTAGCCCCAGCCTTTCGATGATTTTAGTAGCGGTGACGCCCGCGGCGCCGTTTGCGCAGTCAATTATAAAGGGCGCGGCAAAGCCCTTAAGAGCCGCAAATTCCTTCTCAAAATATGCTAGATACTCGCTTAAAATATCATACCTCTGGGCGCTTGTATCGGTCGGAATTTCAAAATTTGAACTCATCAGCTCTCGCACCTGCGCGCCTAGGCGCTTCAAATCCTCGCCGAAGAAGCTGTCCGTGCCGATCGTGATCTTAAAGCCGTTGTAATTTTTAGGATTGTGCGAGCCAGTGATCATTACGTTTGCGTCAAATTTATGCGTAAATACGCTAAAATAGCCCACCGGCGTCGGCAACAAGCCGATATTATAAACCCGCAGAGCTGCAAAATTTAGCCCGCTTACGAAATAGCCGAAAAGCTCATCCGCGCTAAGACGGGCGTCGTATCCCACGCTAACGCGCTCAAGCCCTAAATTTGCGATATGTTTGCCCAGAGCGAAGCCGATCGCTTTTACGCTGCGCTCGTTTAGCTCTTCGCCCACGATGCCGCGAATATCGTATTCTCTAAAGATATCTTCGATCATAAAATTCCTTTAAATTTTAGAGAGCTTGGCATTTAAAGCCGCTCTAAGTTCAGGTAGTTTAGCTGATAGATCTGCCTTTAAGTTATCTTTCTGAGAGCTTAGAGCATTTAAAAATTCATTATAATTAGCCTCTAAACTACTCTTTACGGCATTTACTTCTTTTAAAGACTCTTCTTTTGCCAAATTTAAGGCTTCTTGCCTTATTTTATTGGCCTCAGTCCTTGCGTTTAATATAATCTCTTCAATCTCTTTTTCATGAACACTTAGATCA
>CALHQN010000082.1 GCA_938036585.1 uncultured Campylobacter sp. | reverse complement strand
TGAGATCCTACCGGCTCCCGCTCGCTGTCACAATTGCTCCTGTCCGCATTAAATTTCAATCTTGCCGCTAAATTTTAACCCCGTCGCCGCGAGCGAACGCAGGCGAAATTCATATAAAATTTCTATTTTAAAAGCTTTTTTAGGCTAGAAATATTAGAATTTGCAAAATTTAATCTAGGAGCTAAAAATGGCTAAAAAGCTTATCGACGTTATGGATACGACCTTCCGCGACGGATTTCAGTCAGTTTTTGGTGCGCGCGTGGCGATGGCGGACTTTTTGCCTGCCGTTAGCGCGGCCAAAGACGCGGGCATCACGCACTTCGAGTTCGGCGGCGGCGCGCGGTTTCAGAGCCTGTATTTTTACCTAAACGAAGACGCGTTTGAGATGATGGATAAATTTAGAAGCATCGTGGGGCCTGAAGCGAATCTCCAGACCCTTAGCCGCGGCGTAAATACCGTCACGCTCGATACCGGCAGCCGCGAGATCATCGATCTGCACGCCAAGCTTTTTGCCAAGCACGGCACGACGACGATTCGAAATTTCGACGCGCTAAACGACGTGGAAAATTTAAAATTTAGCGGCGAGTGCATACATCGCCACGGCCTTAAACACGAAGTCGTGGTTACGATGATGGATCTGCCGCCGGGATGTAGCGGCGCGCACGATGCGGCATTTTATGAGAGAATTCTGCGTCAAATTTTAGACGCGCAGATTCCGTTTGATAGCGTCTGCTTCAAAGACGCAAGCGGCACCAGCAGCCCGCAGAAGGTCTATGAGACGATCAAGCGCGCGCGTAAAATTTTAGGCGACGGCGTGCATATCCGCCTGCACACGCACGAGACGGCGGGCGTTAGCGTCGCATGCTATCAGGCTGCGCTCGTTGCGGGCGTAGACGGCATCGACCTTGCCGCGCATCCCGTAAGCGGCGGCACGAGCCAGCCGGACATCCTCACGCTGCTGCACGCGACGAAGGGGCAAAATTTCGACCTGGGCCTAGACGCAGAGAAAATTTTAAAATACGAAGAGGTTTTGGGCGAGTGCTTGAAGGATTATTTTATGCCGCCCGAGGCTACGCAGGTAAGCCCGCTCATTCCGTTTTCGCCGATGCCTGGGGGCGCGCTTACCGCAAACACTCAGATGATGCGAGATAATAAAATTTTAGATAAATTCCCAGCCGTCATCAAGGCTATGCGCGAGGTCGTCGAAAAGGGCGGTTTCGGCACGAGCGTAACGCCGGTCAGTCAGTTTTATTTCCAGCAAGCGTTTAACAACGTAATGTTCGGCCCGTGGAAAAAGATCGCCGAGGGCTACGGCAAGATGGTGCTGGGCTATTTTGGTAAAACGCCCGTTAAGCCCGACGACGGCGTGATTAAGATGGCTGCTGAGCAGCTGGGCTTAGAGCCTACGACCAAGCATGCCGTAGATATTGCCGATGCCGACGAGAGCAAGAGCGTCGCGTATGCGCAGAAAATTCTACGCGAGCAGGGCATCGAGCCTAGCGAGGAGAACATATTCATCGCACTTGCGTGCAAAGAAAAGGGCATCGCGTTTTTAAAAGGCGAGGGCAAGGTGATGAGCCGCAAAAAAGAGGATGTAGCACCCGCCGCAAGTCATCAAAATGGTAATTCTAAAAACGGCAAATTTGACGTTAAGATTAACGGCAAAATTTACAGCGTAGAATTTGCCGGACAAAACGTGCTCGTAAACGGCGATCGATACGACGTCAGCTTCGATACCTCAGCGCCCGCGAAGCCGCAAGTACAAGCCGCTCCTGAAAGCAAGGCAAGCGGCGCCGACGGCAACGAAGTAAAAGCGACGCTTCCTAGCAACGTATTTAAAATTTTAGTCAAACAAGACGATATCGTCGAGGCGGGGCAGACGATCATCGTGCTTGAAGCGATGAAGATGGAGATAAATATCGAAAGCCCACGCAAAGGCATAATCGATAAAATTTTAGTCGCCCAAGGCGATACGGTCGATGCCGATCAAGTGCTCGCGATTTTAAGATAAGCTCTAAAATTTAGGCGGGCACTTCCGCCTAAATTTCATGGCGATCATCCTCGGTGCTTAAGCGAGCTCACCTAAATTTTAAGCTATAATAGCGCAATCTTTTATCAAAATTTAATTTAAAAAGGACGCAAAATGACAACTCCGAACGATCTGGATAAACTAGGTCTTAAAGATATCAAAAAAATCAATCACAACCTAAGCTATGACGAGCTTTTTGAGCTTGAAAAGGCTATGGGCGAGGGGCGCGTGTCAAGCAGCGGCACCTTTATGGTGGACACGGGCATCTTTACGGGTCGCAGCCCAAAAGATAAGTACTTCGTAAAACAAGACCCGAGCCAAAAATACATCGCTTGGGGTAAGGTAAATCAGCCTATCTCAAAAGAGCTTTTCGATAAGCTTTTGGCCAAAGCCAAAGCCCAGCTAAGCGGCAAGGAAATCTTTATCCAAGACGCATTTTGCGGCGCGA
>CALHQN010000081.1 GCA_938036585.1 uncultured Campylobacter sp. | reverse complement strand
CATACGAAAAGGGGCGTAAAGTCCCGCCGGGGCTTTATTCGCATCTGGGGCTTTTGTATCTAAGCGCGGGTAACGGCGCAAGGGCGAGAGAGAACTTTGAAAAAGAAGCTCAGGCCTTCCCTGAATCAAAGCCGTTTTTGACCTTCGTTACAAACCCCGCCGCGCTTAAAAAAGCTGAGGCTGCGACCAAGTCGGGCGCTGATAAAGTCCAAGGATCAAGCGGACGCGAAGCCGCCAAAGCAGCCTCTGCGAAGCAAGGCAAAGCTGCCGCGAAACAGGGCGGCAAAACGAATAAAAAGGCTAAAAAATGAAAAATAAAGCTCAAATAGCGATTTTTAGCGTATTCGTGGCGCTGTTTTTTAACGCGTGCGCTCTAAGCGAGCCTGAAATTTACGATTACTCGGCGCTTCAGCAGGCTAAGCCGCGATCGATTTTGGTGCTGATGCCGACAAACGAAACAACCGAAGTGGACGCAGGCGCTGCCGTGCTTGCTCATGCGATCTATCCGCTAAGCGAGGCGGGGTATTATGTATTTTCGCCCGCGCTCGTGCATGAGACCTTCAAAAATAACGGAATTTACGAGGCGAGCGAGATCCAAAACATCTCTACGCACAAACTAAGACAAATTTTCGGCGCGGACGCCGTGCTGTATCTGGACGTCGTCAAATACGGCACTTCGTATATGCTGCTAAATAGCGTAAGCGTCGTGGCGGTCAATGCCAAGCTCGTGGATCTGCGAAGCGGCGCGACGCTCTGGGAGGGCTCGGCGCAGGCAAGCGACGACTCAAGCAGAGGCAGTAACGATCTTGTAGGCATGCTGATCTCCGCGGTCATCAAACAGATCGGCGATACCGTCTCCGATGCGGGATACAAGCTCTCTGCGAGCGCAGATGCGATGCTGCTAGCTCAAAACTGCAACAAATGCTTGCTCTACGGCCCGTATTCGCCGCATTACGGCCAGGATAGACAGCTTGGCGGCGGCAAATAAATTTTAAAAAGGATGAAAATGAAACTAGCCGAGGCGCTGATACTGCGCGCCGACATACAAAAACGCATCGAGCAGCTAAAATCAAGGCTCGCTTACAACGCGAAGGTGCAAGAGGGTGAGAATCCTAGCGAAGAGCCTAATGCGCTACTAGCCG
>CALHQN010000080.1 GCA_938036585.1 uncultured Campylobacter sp. | reverse complement strand
GCCCGAAAGTGCCATGAAGCCGGGCAGGGCGTCGCCTAGAAGCAGCCCAAATAGCGTCGAAAAGATGATGTCTGCGTAGCTGATCGTAGCTACTATGCCCGCTTTGCGCGTCGCGGCGTAGGCCTTGGTGACGTAGGTTTGATAAAACAGCCCCAGCAGCCCCAAAAGCACGGCAAAGAGCCAGCCCTGTGCGTTTGGAATTTTAAATTTAGAAAGCATAAAGCTCAGCGCCGGCGCGTTTATAAATTCCGCCGCGATCATAAGCGCTACGGGCATCAGCGTGCCGGCAAGAAGCGCCGAGAGGATGATCGTATCGGAGCTATAGTATTTGCGCAGCCCGCGCACGGAGGTAAGCGCCATCGCGGCGAATAATCCGCTTAAAATTCCAAAAATATCGCTCGGCTGCAAGCCAAACTGCGGCTGAATTACCAAAACGATGCCCACAAAGCCTAGGCAGACCGAAAACCAGCCCATCGCGCCGAATTTTTCGCCGAGGGTAAAGTACGCAATGATCGCCGTCCAAATGGGTGCCGTTTTTTGAAAAGTAAATGCCTCGCCGAGGCTGATGTTGGCGACGTTATAAAAAAATACCATCAGCCCCAAAATCCCGACAATGCCGCGAAACGCGAGCGTAAAAGGATAACCGCCTTTGTTTGCGAAGCGCGCCGCGCGGGGACGAGCCTTGATTTTATAAAGCAGGATCAAAAGTCCGGGCAGATTGCGAAAGAGCACGACCTCAAGCGATGAAATTTGCGCGCCCAAAAGCTTGGCAAAAACGCCCGTAAGAGAGTTGTAAAAGCACGCCATCAGCATATAATACACGCTTAGATGGTGCAGCAAGAAGTTGTTGTATTTCATCGCGACCCTTTAAATTTGCGAAATTATACACGCATAATGATTAAATTTTAATATCCCGCTGTTTTTAATCTCACCCTCGCCGCCTGTTTTTGTGCGCTTGGCACGACGGCTTGGTTTTGTGCTTTGACGCTTGTATGCGCAAAGCAGTAAAATTTACGCAGCTGCGGGTTTACACGCCTTCGCGCGTTCTCGCCCGTTTTTGTGCTTTGACCGCTAGCTTGCGCGCTCAGACTTCGGTTTTAAAATTTTATAAAATTTCGCGCAGCCCCAGTTTCGCGTCGTCCGCGGCGACGGATCGTGCGTTTTGATGCCTTGCGTCCGTGCGGCGTCCCGCTAGTGTCGCGATAAAATTTCGCTAAATTTTTAAAAGACAAATTTAAAAGTCGTAGCTTAAAGAGAAATTTAAAGCAGGACTATCCGTTTTAAAATTTTCCGGTTTGCTAATAGGAAAAGCCGCCAAAAGATCATAGCTAAAAGAACCTGAAATATTTCCTCTAAGGCCTACGCCTCCTCCGCTAAGCATTTCGCCCTCTGCGGGATATTCTTTCCCCTTAGAGCTAAGCTTGCCGACATCAAAGGCTAGGTAAACGCCGTTATTTTTAAAATACTTATATTCCAAGGTATTTCTTATATAAAAGCCGCTATCTCCAAGCAGGCTCATCTGCCCGTCAAACCCTCTAACGCTATAGTATCCGCCGATATTTAGCCTATCTATAGGGCTAAGATGGGTGCTGGCTCTTCTTGCGTAAAGTTCCAACTCGTAGCTTAAAGGGATAGCGGAGGATCTGGTTTTAAAATTTAACGCAGCGTTTATCAAATGATACCTCGAGCTCCCGCCGCCGAAGTCTTCATCGGGCGCTCTTAGAGCGTTAAACGCTCCCGTAGATTTTAGGTACGAAAGCATCATCTCCACCGAAGAGTTATCAAAGAATACCTTGGATTTTAGCCCCGCTTCATAGCCGCCTTCACGCTTTCTTTGGTTGCTAAGCTCATAATCTTGTATATAGTTTTTATACTTTTTTTGCCAAATTCTAAAAAACAGGGAATTTTTGGAGTTTTGATTTCTAAAATATACGTAGTTAAGATCCAAATTTCTTCTAACGCTGCTTCCGCTATAGGTATAAAGCTCATACGCTCCAGGCACTATTTGATCGTACGTGTATCTATTTTGCCAAAAAGATAGAGAGAAGTACCCGAAAGGTATACTAAAGCCCGCATAGTAGTTAGCCGATCTGCCGCTTTTGCTATCATCTCCTAAAGATTTTTTATCTCCTCTTAAAAAATTCCTACCGTAAGAAGCAAATACGCTCTCGTTTAATCCAAGCAAATTTAAGCCATAAAGCATAGCCGTGCCTTGGTATTTGCCGCTAGATTTGGAGCCCAGATTATCCGCGCTTAGTCTAAACAGCAGAGGCAAGCTTTGCTGTTTAGAGATATTGATATCGGAGTAGCCCTGCTTTGCGGAAGGGCTTAAGCTTATCTCCGCCTCGCTTCTTGAAGCGGCATTGAAATTTTCCATAGCCTGCTCCAGATCTCTTAAGTTTAAAATCTCCCCCCTCTTATCGCCGCCGAATGCGGTAAAGATACTTCTTCCGTTCTTGGCTTCAGAGCCGGGCTCAAGCGATATCTCGCCTATGCGCCCTGGATGCAGAGCCAAAAGAAGGGTACCCGTAGAGATGTTTTGCTGGGGGATGGAAACGGAGGTAGTAATAAAGCCTGCAGATATGATTTTATTGTTATACGCTCTTGCCAGAGCTAAAATTTCATCGCTTCCCAAGCAGTCGCCGCTTTTAAATTTAAGCTCTTTTAGAGTGGAGTTTAGAATTCTTTCAAACCCCGGCGGAACTGAAGGATCGGAATTCGAGGTAGAACCGATGGACTTAGCGGGAGTTTTTAGATCATCTTCGTTTTTAGATTTGTAATCCGCTTTGTTAAATTTAGAATCTGCGCTACTTTTCTGCTCATCTTGCGCTTCTGCGTTAATCAGTTTGATCTCATAAATTTTAAAGCAAATTCCTGCTTTCTTGGGCTCTGCGGTTACGCTTGAAGCGGAAGATTGCTCGCTGCGTATCGTTATAAAGGGATCCTCTACGCCTTGTCTAATTGATCTTATTCTTTGCTCTTCGGAATTTATGGCGCCAGAAATATCGGCAGGGGTAGCCATAATCGCTTTAGGAGCTAAGCTTAAACCTATAAAGATAGAAGCTAGAATAAGCTTAAGCTTGACGCCGCGGGGTTGCAAAGTGGCTCCTTTAAATTTACTATCGTCGAGATAGAATAATGGTTTTTGATCAAACATCGATTGCGCCCATTTTTTACGATCGGAATATTGCCGCAAAAGAAAACTTTATAGCTTGAGCATAACAAAAGCATCTATTGGCGTATATCGCTTTTATAAGCATTAATCTTCCACTATGGGCTATCGATTAAAACCGATAATAATACACTAATTTTTT
>CALHQN010000079.1 GCA_938036585.1 uncultured Campylobacter sp. | reverse complement strand
CCCCGCCGTTTTAGGATAGGCAAAAATGCCCGCGATAACCGCTGCGAGCACCGCCGGCTCGCCTATGTTATGAAATGCCTGCGCGCGCGCAAAACCGCTAAAAATCGCCATAGCATCGCTAAAAGAGGAGTTGGCAAAAAATATCCACGCGAAGCTGACGTAGGCGTAGGTGCAAAATAGCGCCAAATGAGGATTTAGCGCTCTTGCGCCGAGCCCCGCTCGCCATTTTAAAAACACGATCCCAACGCCGTGCAGAAGCCCCCAGATCAAAAAATTTAACCCCACGCCGTGCCAGATGCCCGAAAGCGCAAACGCGATGATTAAATTTAGGCAGGTGCGCGCAAAACCCCTGCGCGAGCCGCCGAGCGGGATATAGATGTAGTCGCGTATGAAAGTAGATAAGCTGATGTGCCAGCGGTCCCAAAACTCGCCCAAGCTCCTGGCGACGTAGGGCATATTGAAATTTTGCGGCAAGTTAAAGCCCATCGCAAGCCCGATCGCCCGCGCCATATCGATAAAGCCGCTAAAATTCGTATAAAGCACCGCGCCGTAGAGCAAAACGGCAATTAAAATTTGCACGGCAGAGGACTCCGGCGCGTCGCCGTAAACGCCCGAAAACAGGCCGCTTACGTAGGAGCCGAGATAGGAGCTTACGATCAGCAGCTTAATGAGCGAAAAGATGACGAGCACGTAAATTTCATCCGCGTTGCCGAAGCGTTTGGGCGCGTCAAACTGCGGCAGCACGGGCTCGATCCTCTTCGCCGCGCTTGCGCGCCCGATGGGGCCCATCACGACGCTAGGAAAAAACGCCAAAAAACACGCCAGGCTCAAAAAGCCCTGCTCGCCGCACTCGCGCCTATAAACCGACACGAGATAGGTGATCGACATAAAAACGTAGTATGAAATCCCGAGCGGAAACGCTACGCTATCGACGGCGGCGATACCCAGCGCACCCAAAAAAGCATTGAAGGTCTCCCTTATAAACTCGTAGTATTTGAAAAACGCGAGGAAAAATAGGCTCGCCGCAACCGCCGCAAGCATTACTACGAGCGCCTTTGCAGTGGGCGGCGAAATCTGCTGCTCTCGCTTGGCTTTTTGCGCCTGCTTTACTGCAGCTTTGCGAGAGATCTTTTTCTTGCGCGAGGAGTGCTTTGCGGGCAGGCTGATCCTCACGGATACGCGGTTTGCGTAACCGATACACACTCCCGCAAAGTAGATAAACATGCTGTAAGCTGCGAGCAGTAGCGCAAAGTGCGGATTTATGGAACATATAAAACCGTAGCTTGCCAGAAGGATTAAAATTTTTTGTATTAAAACAGAGCTCCGAAACGCCCAGTAGATCATTAAAAACAATAGAAAAGCAAGGACGAACTCGGGTGAAAAAAATGTCATTCAATCTTTCCAATTTAAATTTTAAGGCGCTTACGGCATGAAATTTATGCGCGCCTACAACGCCCAGCCAAAATCTTTGCGGCATTTAGCACGGAATTTCAAAAATAAAAACCGCCGCAGATTTCCGCCGCCATATAAAATTCCGCAGCATCGCTAAAATTCTACCTACTAAAGCGGCTGCGAAAATTTACAGAGCTTTCATCGCATCAAATCCGCTCGTAACGGAGCTTATCAAAATTCTACGCCTTATGAAGTAAAAATCTCGACTCTTAATTTTAAGTACAAATTTGCAAAATTTCATACCGCCCAAAGCTCAGGCTCGCAATTTAGCCATTCTAACGCGATAATGTAAATTTTAATTTAGCGATTTAAAATTTCTAGCATAACGACGTAAATTTAGCTCGCGTTTAAATCCCAATTTTAGTGGCGCGAGCTGTCCGCAAAACGCGCCGTGTAAAATTCTAAAATTTGAACGCTCGCAGCGCGGTGCAATCAAAACGCTATCTTTTGTAAAATTTTCTTAAAATTCCGCTTCCGATCTCTTTGCTATTGCCGTCTTCGATCATCATCGCAGTTCGGTCTACATCGACGCTCTTATCGGTATTTACGATGAATTTTATCTCTATCTGGCGCGACGCGATACGTACGGGTTTGTCGATAAATAGCACGTTTACCGGTCTTTGGGAGCTTGCGGCAACATCTTTTACTAAATTTAAAAAATTAGCATAACTCCAATTATTCGCGTTAAGCTTATAAACCTCCGCGATCTCTTTTTGCAGGGCATCGTCGTCGCATTTGACCTGAGAGCCGAATGAAAGACTCTTGCTCTTTTCTTCGTCAAATTTGCAAAACTTATTCGCGGTTTGTAAAATTTTATCTTTATCAAACTGCGGCGAGCTTTGCGTTTTTAACCTTTCATAACTATCAGACGCGTATTTTAAGCTATTTTGCAAACGCTTTTCTTTGCTTTCCGCCTCCGAAGCGTATGCCTTTTCATAGGCCGCGTTAGCCTTGTCAAATTCCGCTTTTAGCACCTCAGCGCTTACCTCGCAAGTCATCTTCACCGCCTGGATGCTATTTTTGACGCTGATATCCTGCCAAGATACCTTCTTGCACTCGCTAGAGCCGTCGATTGCGTTACCGATAGTCATGGATTTTTGTTGCGGCAGCGTGTATTCTTTGACGATCTTTACGTTATCCTCGCCGCAGCCGCACATCACAAACGCCGCAATAGCCGCGCCAGCAAATACTTTTACTTTCATTTTTGCTCCTAAAAATTTTGATTATAAAAACAACAAATGCTAAATTTAAAAGCCCGAATTTTAAAATTCCGCATCGATCGGACCTTGAAATTTGAAATAGAATTTAGCGCGGAATTTTATCGCAAAACGGCTGCCGGGCGGAAATT
>CALHQN010000078.1 GCA_938036585.1 uncultured Campylobacter sp. | reverse complement strand
TTTAGTAAAATTTCGCATCGCGCGGGAGGATAAAATTCTATTTGAAATTTCTTGCCGCGAAGGCAGGCGAAATTCTACGTAAAATTTAAAATCACAAACGCAAAGTATTTCGACGCAGCGGGTATAAGACGAGGGTAAATTTAAAATTTAACCGCGGTGAGCATGAGCCAAGATAAAAGCCCAAGCTCGAAGCTTCCGCGAAATTTTATAAAGCAAATAAATTTAAAAAGAGCGGTTTCCCGAACCGACGAATTTTAAAATAATAGATTTCCAAATAAGTAAATTTAAAGATAGCGTTTTTTCCAAATAAGCAAATTCTGAAACGAACGGGGTTTTAAAACGAGCCTATTTAAACAAAAGCTAAAAATTTACGCATATAAAGCGCATAAAAAAAGCGGACCGCGCTAGGCGATCCGCTGCGTTAAATCCCGCTTTATAATTAGAATTTAATCGGATGGTGGTGGAAGTCGTCGTAAATGACCTTGTTGGTCTGGAACTTAATGCGCTTAAGCTCGCGAATACGCAAGAACTCCGCCTCGTCGATCTTTTTAATCTGAATCGCCGCCTTAAACGTAGGAGTTTTGGCGATTAGATCCCAGCCGCCGCTCGTTAGCTCGTTGCAGCAGCTCTCCCAGTAGTGATAAGACATCTGAATGATACCATCCATTATACACTCGGTGATGTCCGCCTTGATCGCGATATAGCCGTAGCGGCTCCACGCGACGATGAAATCGCCCTGCGAAATTCCGTATCGCTCGGCGAGTTTCGGATTCATTTCCGCAATCGGTCCTATCGCGTCGCCGCCCTGCTCGACGGTTTTAGAGCGCCTAGTCATCGCGCCTCCCGCGTACTCGTAAACCTTACGCGTAGTTAGAAGCTGGATCGGGAACTCCTCGTCGGTCTTCTCATCGACCGAGCCCGCCATTACAGGATAATCTTTCGGCATATTCATACGCTTTGCGAACTCCTCTTTGGCGCTTTCGATCTTGCTCTTATCATCCACGAACAGTACCGGGATGAAATTTCCCTTGCCGTCCGGAGTAAAGAATTTTTTATCAAGATACAATGCAGGTCCGCCCATAGAATTCTCATCAGGGCACGGCCAGTGAAGTCCGTGGTATTTTTTGATGCGGTAATAGCTCATTCCGCCGTAATTGTGCGGAGCTACCCTGCGTACCTCTTCCCAAATTTGCTCAGGAGATTGGAAAGTAAAATGATCTCCTAGACCTAAACGTCTGGCAAGCTCGCAGATGATCTGCCAGTCTTGCTTAGCTTGTCCCGGAGGGGTGACTACGATCTCGCTGTGCTGCACGCGGCGCTCGGCGTTGGCGTAAGTACCCTCTTTCTCGCCGCTGCAAGCTCCAGGGAGCACGACGTCTGCTTTGCGGCTAGTCTCGGTTAAGAAAATATCCTGCACGACATACATCTCCACCTCGGAGATTGCTCGTAGGAAGTGATTTGCATTCGGATCGGTCATAACCGGGTTTTCGCCCATCGTCCAGAAAAATTTTACCCTGCCGTCCAGTATCGCATCAGGCACTTCGGTTTTATGAATACCGATCTTGCCGTCTAGATGGCCTTTCGGTAAATTCCACTGCTGCTCAAACCATGCGCGTGCGTTCTCGTCGGTTACGGCTTTGTAGCCCGTAAAGACGTTAGGAAGCATTCCCATATCGCAGCATCCTTGGACGTTTTCTTGTCCGCGGATCGGTAAGTCGCCGCTTCCAAGCTCGCCGACATTGCCTGTTATGAGCATTAAATTTGAAATGTCGCAAACTGCGCCTACGCCGTGATTAAAATGAGTTACGCCCATTCCGTGGGTAATTACCGCGGGGCGAGTAGTGGCGTAAATTCTAGCGGCTTTCCTGATATCTTCCGGATTTAGTCTCGTATATTTCGCTACGGCCTCCGGAGAGTAATCTTTAACCGCCTCTTTTACGTATTCGATACCTTTAGTGTATTTTTCTACAAATTCGTGATTTATCAAATCCTCGTCGATGACGGCGTGGATTAAGGCGTTGATGACCGGTATGTTGTGTTCCGGCTCAAGCTGCAAATGCACGGTAGCGCGGTTTGCAAATTCCGTTTTTACCGGGTCGATAACGATAAGTTTTGCGCCTCTATTTAGCGCTCTTTGTACGTGCATCGCGACGATAGGATGGCCGTTTTCAGGGTTCGAGCCGATCATCATAATGCAGTTACTATGAATTCCGATCTCCGTAAAGCTATTTGTGGCAGCTCCGTTTCCGATTGTTTTAGCAAGTCCTGCTACTGTCGGAGCGTGTCAAATGCGTGCACAGTGATCAATATTGTTCGTGCCTAAAATTCTAAGCAGCTTCTGCGCTACGTAGTTATCCTCATGGGTGCAGCGTGCGGAATAGTTTCCCGCTATCGCGTCGGCGCCGTATTTTTCTTTGACTTCTAGCATTTTTTTAGCAACCAGATCAAGCGCTTCATCCCAGCTAGCTTCGACCAAATCGCCGTCTTTGCTAAATTTACCGTCCTTTTTTCGGATCAACGGTGTCGTAAGCCTATCTCTCGAGCCTACGTAGTTCCAGCCGTAGTATCCTTTCAAACACAAACATCCCTGATTTACGGGGTTGTCGCCTACGCCGACCGCGGATTTGATGAAGTTGTCTTCAGCGGTTAGCTCGATTTGACAGCCTGTGCCGCAATAAGGGCATATGACTTTACCGGTCTTTGCCATTTTTTCTCCTTTTTTATATGCAGATTTTGCATATTTATTAAATATGAAA
>CALHQN010000077.1 GCA_938036585.1 uncultured Campylobacter sp. | reverse complement strand
CTCGTCCTTGCTCATCCGAAAGCTCGCGCCCGCCGCCTTTACGACGTTTTCCTCCATCATCGTGCTTCCAAGATCGTTCGCGCCGAATTTCAGCGCCAGCTGCCCGATGTAGCTGCCCTGCGTGACCCAGCTGCTTTGGATGTTTTTGAAATTATCCAAAAATAGCCGCGAGACGGCGAGCAGGCGCAGGTAGCGGTTCGGGCTTTGCTTTTTGATCTTGGGATGCTCGCGCAAAAGGCGGGTGTTCTGCCCCTGAAAGCTCCATAAAATGAACGCTCGAAAGCCGCCCGTGCGGTCTTGCAGCTCGCGGATTTTATCCCAGTGCTCTACGATCTCGCGCGTGCTCTCAAGCGTGCCGAACATCATCGTGGCGGTCGTTTTCATACCGATGCCGTGCGCCTCCTCGTGCACTCTAAGCCACGTGGCGCTGTCGCTTTTACGCGGCGCTACGAGGTCTCGCACGCGGTCGCTTAAAATTTCGGCTCCGGCTCCGGGCATCGAGTAGAGCCCCTTAGCTTGCAGCCTGCGAAGTACTTCGAGCGTGCTGATTCCGCTAAGGCGCGCGATATAATCGATCTCGATCGCCGAGAAGCCGTGGATCGTGATGCTGGGGTAATTTTTGCGGATGAACTCCACGAGATCCTCGTACCATTCGATTTTCAGCTTCGGATGGACGCCGCCTTGAAATAAAATTTGCGTGCCGCCCGCGGCGATGAGCTCCTCGATCTTTTCACTAATCTGCTCAAAGCTCAGCACATAGGCGTCCGCGTCGCTTGCGTGGCGGTAAAATGCGCAAAATTTGCAATCCACCATGCAGGCGTTGGTGTAGTTTATGTTTCGATCGATGATGAAGGTCGTGACGCGATCCGGATGCAGCTCGCGCTTGCGTGCAAACGCCGCGCGCCCAAGCTCGTTCAGATCGGCGTGCTCTATTAAATTTAGAGCTTCGTCTATACTTAGTCTTTTCAAATTTATCCTTCCGATTTGCCTTTGCGATACGGCTTTAATGCATCGATGATTTTTTGATTTAGCGTCGGCAGATAGTCCTTGATGGCTATCTCTATTAGCTCAAAATTTAGCCGTTCGTATTCGTGCGAAGCGATATTTCTAGTGGCGTTGATAGCTCTTATTTCATCTTTGCTAAAGATCGCCAAAGCCTGCAAATCGTTGCTTTCTTGCAGCCCTTTTAGAAGGGCGTGGATATTGATGAATTGCATCATTATCGCAGGCTGCAAAACGTCCTCGTCAGCAAGAGCCTGTGCTACGCCGCCCTCGCATTTATTTAGGATGGATGAAATTTTATCAGATATCTTTTTTAATCGCTCGACGCTTGATCTTTCAAACATAAATCGCTCCTTGAAGCAGCTTTGTTTTTTCTTCGCGACTTAAAGAGGTAGTATCGCACAGATCGACATTAACATTAAATTTGCTGGATAGCTTTTTTTTAAAATCGTCTAAAAAGGCCAGCGCCGAAAATGGGTTTCCTAAATTTTTTACCATTTTTGCCCCGTCGGTTTCGATCGCGATGTCGATGTCCGAAAACGCGTCGGCGCTACCTTTGGCGTAGCTGCCGAAAAGCCCTAGCTCGGTAACGCCAACTGCAAAAAGCCTCTTTTTCTGCGACGATAAAAATTTTAAAATTTCATCTTTGCTGTTAATCGCTTTTTTTGGTGCGGTTTTAGCGCTCACTCTACGCCTCTTTCGGATCTTCGGGCGCTTCTTGTTTAGCGCCAGAGCTTTGCGCGTCTTTGCTCGCGGCGGCGTTAGAATTTTTATCGTCGGCACTTGTGCTGTCCGTGCCGCCTAAATTTACGTCGCCGTCATTTAAATTTACGCTATCTGCGCCGCTAGAATTTCGACTGCTATCTTTTTTAACCACGATCTGGCCGTTTTTTACGCCTAAAATTTCGACGCGGTCACCCTCGTTAAGATCTGAAATTTCATCGCTTTTCCAAAACGTACTTTTGAAATAGACCATGCCGTTTTTGACGGTGCCGGTGCCGCTCTCGTCTAAAAAATTATCCTCATGTTTCTCTTCGGGTTTGAAAAAGCGCGATTTTAGAGGCCTTTTAAGTGCGATTAGAAATACGAACGAAAGTACGAACGAAAGCAGAATTTGCACGTCCCAATCAAGATGAAAACCGAAGCTCAAAAGCCCCGTGATGAAAAATCCGGCGCTGAAAAATATAAAGGTAAAATCCATCACCAAAAGCTCGACGATCGCCAAAATCACGCCGATTATGATAAAAATCAGCGCGTTCATTTAGCATCCTTCGCGCCGTTTTTGCCGAGGAATTCTTTAAGCACGCTAAGAGAGCCGATCAGCTCGCTCGTTTCGTAAGGGATCAAAATTTTATCCTTGCTAGGGTTTTTGGACAGCTCGCTGAAGGCGTTTACGCGACCTTGCGCGAGCAGGTATTCCGCCGCAAAGCTAGAAGCGCTCATCGCTAAATTTATACTGTCCATCGCGTCTTTTTGACCCTGTGCTAGCGCGATCTGCTCGTATTTTTTCGCATCCGCCATACGCTCGATCGCCTCGGCTTCGAGCACCTTCTCCTGCTTTAGCGCTTCGGCGTTTCGGATGAGAGCCGCTTTTTCGGCCTCGGCTTTAAGCTCGATCGCGCGCTTTTCGCGCTCAGCTTTCATCTGCATATTCATCGCTTCTTCGATGCCGTGCGGTACCGAAATTTCGGAAATCTCCACGCGCATGATCTTCACTCCCCAGTTATCCGCGGCGTCGCCCAGAGCGATTTGCAGCTTGGAATTTAGCTGATCGCGCGAGCTAAGCGTGCTATCTAGGCTCATCTCGCCGATCGCGCTACGTAGCGTCGTCATCGCTAAATTTGAAATCGCGCGGCGATAATCCTCGACGTTGTAAAGCGCCATTTTGCCGTCGATAACCTTCAAAAACACGATACCATCCACGCTTATGTTGACGTTATCTTTGGTGATGACCTGCTGCTTACTGATATCCACCAGCTGCTCGCGCACGCTCATCTTCGCGCGCACCGCGTCAAAAAACGGCACGATGATGTGAAAGCCGCCGTCAAGCACCTTATGAAAGCGGCCCAGCCGCTCGATGATTAAAATTTCCGATTGTGAGACGATCTTGACCCCCATCTTTAGAATTGCCGCGATGAGGACGCAAAATACTATTACCGTAGTTACGAACCCTTCCATTTTCACTCCTGAATTAAAATTTCGCAATTATAGCATTTTTAGCTTATTTTGGCTTTTAAGGCGCGCTGTGATACAATTTCGCTAGATTTTTTATATTAAATTTACGGGATAAAATTTTATGATCAGATACATCGTCCTGCTTCGCCATTCACGCAACTACCGCCTGCTCTTTTCGGCGGGCTTTATATGTATGTTCGGCTTGTGGTTTTCGGTCGTTGGGGTCGCTACGCTACTGATTGAACTTGGCGCGCCGGTATGGGCGATTACGGCGGTGGGCGTCGTTTCGTTTGTGCCAAACGTTTTTTTAGCGCCCATTAACGGCATCATCGTGGACAAATTTCAACCAAAGCCGTTGATGACGGCGATGTTTATAACCGAGATGATCAGTATTTTCATGCTGATTTTTATCGATAGTTTGGATTATCTGTGGCTGCTGCTTCTGATTGTGGTCGTGCGAAGCGTCGCGGGCACGCTGTTTTTTCAGACCGAATCCTCCACGCTGCCGAAATTTCTAAGCCGCTCCTATTTAAAGCTTGCTAACGAGATGACGGGCATTATCTGGACGATCACATATACTTTCGGCATGGCGAGCGCGGGTATTTTTATCCACTATTTCGGCGTGCAAGCGGCTTTTATTTTGGATTTTTGCTTATACGTTTTTGCATTTTTCATCCTGCTGCGACTAAATTTTAAAGACCTCGCAAGAAACGCGCGTGAGCCCGTGTTTAAGATGCTAAAGGAGGGCTTTTCTTACCTGCGCTCGCACCCTTTGGTCGTGCATCTCATCGTCCTTCACGCCTTCGTCGCCGTCACCACCTACGACAATCTCATCGCGCTTCTTGCGAAGTATAAATACAAAGAAATTTTAAGCGCCTCGCTAGTCATCGGGCTTATGAATATGTCGCGCTCGGCGGCTGCGTTTTTCGGACAGATATGGCTAAGCAAGATCGTGAATAAACATACGTTTTTTTGGCTATTGCTGGGGCAGTTTGCGGGCATCGCGCTGTGGGCGGTGCTGGAGTTTAACTACTGGCTTTCGTTTGCGGGTATGATCGCGGCGGGATTTTTCATCACGACGGTGTGGTCGTATTCTTTTACGCAGCTGCAAAGCCACGTCGATAGGGAGTTTTTCGGGCGCGTCATCGCTTACAACGACATGGCGTATTTCATCGTCGCGACG
>CALHQN010000076.1 GCA_938036585.1 uncultured Campylobacter sp. | reverse complement strand
TGTAAATGAGTTTTCAAAAAGTAATAGATAGAAATAACCATCTGAATTTTTTTAGATTACTTTTTGCTTTACAAGTGGTATATATGCACTCAACAGGATGGCTAAAAATACCGCTTTTATGGGGGGGCTACGTGGATAAATTTCTTAGGCTATTTCCCGGCGTTCCATTATTTTTTCTGGTTTCGGGATTTTTAATTACCGATAGTTATTTAAATAGCGGGAATTTGAAAGAGTATTTTATAAAAAGAGCGCTTAGAATATATCCGGCTCTATTCGTAAATATTTTAGTACTTGAACTAGCTATGTACGTGGGCAAAAATTTTAATGATATCTCGGCATTAAAATATATAGAATACCTCGTGCTCTATGTCATTACCGCCGCTTCAGGCATAGCGGGCTTTATAATCGGTATAAAAAACGATGTTTTATATAATTATGACGGCTTTTTTAGCTCTTATCCGAGCGGCGTTTTATGGACACTTAGCGTCGAATTATCGTTTTATATCGTCCTTCCATTTATTTTGTGTATTAGGAAGGTGATCATAAGAAATTTGTTGTTAGTTTTTCTATTTTTTACATCAATGATAATTCCCGCAATCGCCGATGAAAATTTTTACTCCGCTTCAAATTTAAATAAGCTTCTCGAGCTGATATGCTTGCCGTTTTTGTGGATATTTATCATCGGCATAGTTATGAGACTTTATTGGTTGGATATAAAAAAATATCTCGTAGGCTACGGCTTATATTATATTACGCTCTATTTGATATTTTGTTTTGCAGCTATAGAGTTTGGAAGCGGACTTGGAGATTATAAGAGAGGCTTGGAAATTTCTACTGTATTTCAAATTTTCCTTTTGGCGCTAGTGATCTTTAGCATGGCTTTTTCCTACACAAATTTAAAGATAGCTAGAAGCACCGATCTCTCTTATAGTACATATCTTTATCATATGCTGATAGTTCAAATTCTAATTAGTCTGGGCTTTAGCGGCTCTTTATGGCTATATCTAATAGTAGTAGCCGCGACGCTCACGATAGCTTGCGTTTCTTGGAATTTTATAGAAAAGCCGGCATTGAAGTTAAAACAAATAAAGGTTGTAAAATGATACAAGCAAT
Organism: uncultured Campylobacter sp.; assembly: GCA_938036585.1. GTDB lineage: Bacteria > Campylobacterota > Campylobacteria > Campylobacterales > Campylobacteraceae > Campylobacter_B. Next base: position 2,760 of record CALHQN010000076.1, on the reverse strand, counting down.
AGTTAAAAAAGGTAAGGTTTTGGCAGAGCAGATACCGGCTCCAAGCGTTTCAAGGGGATGCGTTCTTATCAAAGTAGTGAATAGCTGCATATCGGCGGGCACCGAGATAAGCGGCGTATCAAATAGCGGAAAGAGCTTGATTAGAAGGGCTTTGGAGCAGCCGGAGAACGTAAAAAAAGTCATCAATATGGTGAAATCCGACGGCATAGCTAGCGTCTATGCGAAGGTAAAAGGTAAGCTTGATAGCGGAAATCCGACCGGCTATTCGCTTAGCGGCGTCGTCATAGCGGTGGGAGAGGGCGTTTCAAATTTTGAAATCGGTGAACGCGTTGCCGCAGCCGGTGCAGGGCTTGCAAACCACGCAGAATACGTAGACGTACCTAAAAATTTAGTTATGAAAATGCCGCAGGATATGGACTTTGAGCGGGCTTGCACCGTGACTCTCGGCGGCATAGCGATGCAAGGCGTTAGGCGGATCGATCTAAGGCTTGGCGAAACCTGCGTGGTCGTGGGAGCTGGGATTTTAGGGCTTCTTGCGGTGCAGATGCTTAAAATTTCAGGCGTGAGGGTTGCTGTCAGCGATTTTGACGATAGGCGCTTGCAGATAGCTAAGCAGTACGGCGCCGAGCTTGTTATAAACCCGTCAAAAGACGATTTGCTAGATGTCGTTGCATCTTGGAGCGGCGGATACGGCGCTGATGGAGTGCTATTTACCGCCGCTACGAGCAGTAGCGAGCCGCTATCGCAAAGTTTTCAGATGTGCAAGAAAAAGGGCAGAGTGGTGCTTGTAGGCGTAGCCGGTATGCAGATCAATAGAGAGGATATGTATAAAAAGGAGCTTGATTTTCTCATCTCCACATCCTATGGCCCCGGTCGCTACGACAAGAGCTACGAAGAGCAGGGGCTTGATTATCCGTTTAGCTACGTTAGATGGACTGAAAATAGAAATATGAGCGAGTATCTAAGGCTAGTAAATGAAAATTTGATCAAGCTGGATAAGCTCATAGACGCAAAATATCCTATCGAGCAGGTAACGGAGGCGTTTGAATCGCTACAGACTTCGCAGAATAAGCCGCTTATGGTTTTGCTTGACTACGGCGAGGCAAATTTAACCGAGCTTGATAGCTATTTAAATCACGATAAAAAAATCATCATAAGCTCCGCGCCAGTAAACAGGGATGTGATAAACGTTGCGTTCGTAGGCGTCGGTGGATTTGCTACCGGGATGCACCTGCCTAATATCTCAAAGCTTACGGATAAATATAAAATTTACGCGATCATGAACCGAAGCGGACATAAGGCAAAGGCGGTGGCGCAGCAATATGAAGCAAGCTACGCTACTTCAAATTTAGACGATGTTTTAAACGATAAAAATGTCGATCTTGTGATCATCTCCACAAGGCACGATAGCCATGCGGAGCTTACTTTAAAGGCGCTTGAAGCGGGCAAAAACGTATTTGTAGAAAAGCCGCTTGCGACAAACAAAGATGAGCTTGAAAAGATAAAGAAATTTTACGAAGGTGGAGGCGACAAGCCCCTTTTATTCGTGGGATTTAACAGGCGATTTAGCGCTTACGCGCAGGAGATAAAAAAGCACACGAGCGCTAGGATAAATCCGATGATAATTAGATATAGAATGAACGCGGGCTACATACCGATGGATCACTGGGTGCATGAAAACGGCGGCAGAATGGTGGGCGAAGCGTGCCACATAATAGATCTAATGACGGCGCTAACGGGAAGCGAGATGCAGAGCGTATTTTCACAGGCGATCACGCCGAGTAATGAAAAATATAGCGCCGAGGATAACAAATCCATCGTCTTAAAATACAAAGACGGCTCGGTGGCAAATATCGAGTATTTTGCAAATGGCAGCAAGGAGCTGAGTAAGGAATTTATGGAGGTTCACTTCGACGGCAAGAGCATTGTTTTAGACGATTATAAAAGCCTAAAAGGATATGGAGTGGGGCTGAAAGAAATTTCAACGAGCGTAAGCCAAAAGGGACAGCTCGAAGAGCTTGAGGCGCTATTTGGGGCTCTAAAAGGAAGCAAAAAAAGCTGGCCGATAGAGCTTTGGGATATGGTGCAGACGACGGAAATAAGCTTTATATTGTAAATTCGGATCAAAATAATGTGTGGAATAGTCGGCAAGGTCTCTTATAAAGGAATAACGCAGAAAGATATTGATGATACAAAAAATATGTTAAGCGCAATAATACATAGAGGGCCCGACAGCGAAGGTTTTTACTCTGATGAAAATGTTGCATTTGGACACAGAAGGCTGTCTATACTAGATCTATCTACTGCAGCTAATCAGCCGATGACCGATGATGAAAATACTTTAGTTTTGATTTTTAACGGCGAAGTTTATAACCATCTAGAAATTAGAGAGAGGTTAAAATCAAAATATAATTTTAAAACGGATCACTCTGACACCGAGACTATTCTATATGCCTATAAAGAATGGGGGTTAGAATGTATAAAATACTTTAACGGTTTTTTTGCTATTGCCCTATACGATAAAGTAAAAATGGAAACCATTCTTATTAGAGATAGGGCGGGCAAGAAGCCGTTGTTTTTTACTATGAGTAATAATGCTCTATATTTTTCTTCAGAAATTCATGCATTTTTTAAAGCAGGCATAGTGGAAAAGTGTATTAATAAGGAGACGATATATAATTATCTGACATTTTTAACAACCAATGCTCCTGATACTTTTTTTGCTAATATTTATAAATTAGAATGCGGTCATTATTTAAA
>CALHQN010000075.1 GCA_938036585.1 uncultured Campylobacter sp. | reverse complement strand
GTGATCTACTGTAAAACTTGCTATTCTTTCCATTTTTCCACTTCCTTTTCATATTTTTATTTTTTAAATTTAAGCGCAAATTTGGCGCTTTACTCTCTATCTTTGGCGCTAAAATTTTGCTCGCTTAGCTTTTGGTGAAAATTTACTATAAACATATAGGCTTCTTCTATATGGTAGTCGGAGAGTTTTACTAGCTCGCCTCCTATATATTCAGGCGGTCTTATTTTTGTATATGTTCTACGTCCCGCGACTAACACGCCCCTATCCGGTATATTTAATAGATTATGAAAGGTTACATATTTTCCGAGATTGTCTATATATTTTTGATCCGTTACGTTGTTTTCACTGTCTATTTCAAGAAGCAGCAGGCGATCATCTTTCGATAAAATTCCTATTAAATATTTATCTTCCTTATATTTAGCCATAGAGGCTAGATAAAATGAATCTTTGCTTTCATAAACGGTCGATTTTTATAAGCTCGCCTCGGCCATTTAGCTTTATAATATCAACGGTATTGCTTGTTTCAAATAACATCAAAATCGAGCCGTCGTCGCTCTCGATCATATCTTTTAAAAAATACCCGCGCATATCTATTTTGGTTTCAAATATAAGGTTTCCGTCCGGGTTAAATTTAAGAATTCCTAGCTCTTCTACGACCAGAATAAAATTTCCATCACTCGTTTTTAATATCTTTATAAGACCGTCTTTCGGTTCTTTAATTTTCTTTACCTCCGGTTGCTTATCCGGGGATGTTCTATCATAAATGTAACTGTTATAAAAAGTATCTGGCAGATGGGAAACGTCGATCGGTTTTTCCCAGATTATTTTTGCGTTTTTATCTATTCTAAATATATTATTTCCATAATCGCACGCCGCAAATTCATCATTATCCGTCGGAGCTATCTGTTTTAGGGCGCGAGGAAGCGTATTTGAGATTTTATATGTCGTTTTATCTACGACGTAAGCCGTCTCTTCGTTTCCTAATACGTAGTAGCTTTGCATCTGAGCTGCTATTAAATTTCCTCTTCCGATGAAGCTTTTATCGATTATTTTTCTCCAAATTTCGCGCCCGTTCTTATCAACCTTCATAAAAAGATCGGGACTTCTACCGCTTTCGTATTCTCCGGCCAATATATATCCGTCGTCGGTAGATACGGCCATATTGATAGACGAAAAGCCGTTTTGAGAAAAAGGCAGATCCCAAACAGGCTTTGATTTGTCTATATTTTTACTCGAATCTTCCAGCTCTTTGTTTCCTATCTCATTTTTTATGGGTTCTTCTGTTAAAGTATTTGTATCATCGTTATTTTTTATAACGCTTATAAAACCTTTAAAATCGGACACCAAAGATATAATCATGCGGCGTTCGTCTAAAGGTAGCGCCGAATTTACATCATCAGCCTCCGGCATATAATAGCTTTTTAGGCAGGTAGGCTCAAATCCGCCGGAAATATCTAAGATGTCTATGCTCGGCAAAGCCGTATCGTCCGAGCCGTCTTTGCTTCTAGACAAATATATTATTTCGTCATCCCCGCCGATATCAAAAGTATAAATTCTATTACTAACGATATAGTTATTCAGATGCTCGATATCGTCTATGTTTTTGATGCCGTAAACATTAAAAGTATGAAGTTCGTTTGCGTATAGATATTTTTTATCGGCAGAAATTTGTAAATTTATAATGACTCCGAAATTATCTCGTTTATAAACCTCTTTTATGTTTTTCGGATCGCTAACGTCAAGTACATGAAGACCCGTAAAATCCGACATAAAAACGTATTTGTCCGAATATATGGCGATATCGCCTTTTTCTATCGGCTTAAAAGTCTCTACACCTATAAACTCGCCTAACATTTTTATATTATCCGACGAAATATCTAAAATAACCATACCGTTTTTGGCTTTTACGTAGGCTAGTTGGTTATTTTCGCTTAGCTTTATTCTAGAGAAACCTTTGGCTTGAAATTTAGTCGCGATTTTTATATTTTTAGGGTCTCTAACGTCAAGGCGCAAAATCCCTAAATTCGGGCTTGCAACATATAGGCTTTCTCCGTCGTTTGACTCGGCCGCTTGGATATTTTCTACGTTATATCTAGCCTCCGGGAAATAAAAAAGCCCAAGCAGCTTTATATGGTTTAAATTTGATATATCTATCACGCTTATACCGTCTCTGTCGTGTCCGAGAGTATATAGCCTCTTTTTGCTCTGAGATACCATCATATCGCGCACTTCAAACGGAATTTGAACGGAGTTATTTATGATATCTTTTTTATATATTGTTACGTCTTTTTTGCCCGTAAATTTATTACTTTTCTTGCTACTAAATTTACCGCTATTTTGTGGAATTTCAACCTTTTCTTTACTTGCCTCTTTTTTCGGTATCGCGTGCTGATCGATAGCTGGGCTTTGTTCTGAATTTTCGGATGCTTTATCGATAGGCGGAATTTGAACGGAGTTGCTTGCGATATCTTTTTCAATCGCTGCGTCGTTCTTGCCGATAAATTTATCGCTATTTTGCGGAATTTGAAAATTTTCTTTGCTCGTCACTTTTTTCTGCATCCCTGGCTGATCGATAGGCGAGTTCTGCTTTAAATCGTCGGGCTCTTTATCGATATATTTCATGCACAAAAAAGTAAGCGGCAGAATAACCATTAAAATAGCAAAGCATATCGTAAATTGTCGTTTTCTCTTTGCGTTAGGATCTATCATCTAAACTCCTTTATAAGTCCCCGATTTTATCTTTCAAATTTATACTAAAGCGGCGTCTTTACCCGTTCAAGGCAGCCGCTTTTCGTTAAAATTTAGATGCCGATTATATCAAAAAATGGGTCAAAAACTACTATTTCGATATTGTGATTTCGGACTTCTTAAGTCAAAACCAATGTTTCATTTAAAATAAATACGGACTAGTCTTACGCAGACGGGCGCGCTTAGAATTTTACCTCGCCAGCGTTATTTTGCCGCGCGAAAGTCGGATTAAATTTTGGTTTTGAGATCCTGCAACGCGCGGTTTATGACGCTGCGATAAGTGCCTGGGCGCTCTGCGATCTCGCCGTTTTTGTGCCGCACCGCGCTTTCCCTAAAATTTGCTACTTAAAATTAAATAATAACTACTCGCTTTGAAAATATTTAAAATCGCGCAATATAATTGCGACTCTCAATCAAAATTTACAAGGATCTGCAATGAGCTCGCTTTTGAGGCAAAACAAAATTTTGTTTAACATCCATCTGATTTTGTCAATCGTTTTTTCTATCCCGCTGTTTATCATAGGCGTTACGGGCGCGATTTTATCGTATCAGCACGAGCTGGAGGCGCTAATAAACGCGGGCTCTAAAAAGGTCGAAAAAACGGGTGAAATGCAAAGCGTGGAGAAAATTTTACAAAGTTTCAGCGAGCAAACGGGCGTTAAACAGCCCGTAAGGCTCGTCGTGCCGAAAAGCGATGACGAAGCCTTCGTCGTTTACGCAAACAGAAATGATGCATATCTGGTCGATCCGTACACCGCGCAGATCATTGGCAAGGATCGCGGCACGGGCTTTGTGCTAACGGTGATGGCGTTGCATCGAAATTTGGGCCTAGCGTTAAGCGGCAACAAAACCGCAGCCGAGATCGGCAAACAGATCGTAGGCGCGAGCGCCGTGGCGATGATACTGCTCGTAATAAGCGGCGTATGGCTGCATTTCCCAAGGCTTAGGCGTAAATTTATCGAGGCGATAAAGCCAAATTTTAAACTCAAAAAATACGCTCTTTTTTACAATCTACACACGAGCCTGGGTACTCTAAGCGCGGTAGTTTACCTTCTCATCTGTTTGACTGGGCTTAATTGGTCGTACGGCTGGTATAACGATGCGGTGATGAAGCTTTTCGTTAGCTCTCAAAATTTACCGCAAGCTAGCGCGTCTAAAGCCGCCGCTTCTAAAGATCACGCCGCCGCACCTGCTAAAGAGGAGGGCAAAAAGCCCGCTACATATAAATTTAGCGACGCGCAGAGGGCTTATGAGATATTCAGATCAAGCGGTATAGAGTATAAAGAATTTACCTTAATGCTCGCAGCCGGAGATAAGATCGGCGTCAGGTATTATGAGCCGGATGCGCCCGCTACCGCTCGTCCGAGAGGCGCGAGCGTGAAGCTAAAGGAGGGAAAGGTCGCGCAGCAGAAGCAGACGGACGGTATCACCGTGGGCGAGTTTAAAGACGCGAACTATCAGCTTCACACGGGCTATTTTTTCGGGCTAGCGGGTAAAATTTTATGGTCGCTCGTTTCGCTTTGTATGGCGCTTTTTATCTTTAGTGGCTTTTATATGACGGTAAAAAGGGCGTTTAAGTCGAAAAAGTCTAGCTAAATTTTACCCTCTCGGCAAGAGGTGCGACGAGCACACAAGAGAGCCTAATACCTACAAAGCATTGAGATGAAATTTGCCGAAGCGGATCAAGAAAAGCCCTGATTTAACTATATTTGAGGCATACTAAAATTATCGCGGATTAAGTCTATGTGAGGTATATTGCGGAAAATTTTAGGAGTGAAATTTGAAAACGAGATATTATCTGTGCTTAGCCTTCATCATAATAATATGCGCTTCCGGCATAATATTTTATTTGGTCGAAAAAGAAGAAACCGATCCATATAAATGGGTATGCGATCTAGATGGCAATCTTACAGATATACAGCTTAAAGATAGGGCGTTAAAGTGTATGCTTAAAAAGATGCATGAAAGCGAAAACTTTTCTAAAGAAAAAATCGCTAAAAAAATAGATGATATCCGAATGAAATATAAAAATCTTCACATCGAAGAAGATATTGAAGATCTAGAATTAAAAGATTATTTAACACGCATCCATAGTAAATGTCATGGAAACGAGCGCCCCGATGATAAATGCGAATTTTACAAGATAGATAAAAGATTAAATTTAGATTATCTTATGGATTTGGGCTCAAAAATTTGTAGAAACGGCAAGGCGATACAAGATGCCGAGACCTATATAGATAAAGAAATTTTTAAAACCGAAGTCGTATATCCTTGGGAAGATAAGGAAAGTTTGATTTTAGAAAACGGGGATCTAAGATACAATCTATATTTTGCTAGCGAAAGCGACATGAATAAAGCAATAATAAATTATGGAGTTTATAAGTATAAGATAGATCTACAAGATCTAAATATAGATATTAATAATCCCTCTTTTTTTATATGTTTTCATTTTTTAAATTTTACTTATACTTTTAATTTACACCTACTTATTTTTATGATATATTGTGGCTATAGGCAGGATATTCGTAGCAACTTATTTATATCGGTGCTTATGGTAGTTTAAAAACTATTAATATTCTATCAAAACAGAAGTTAAATTTATTAATCTTTTCGGAGGTATAATTATGGAAAAAATTTGGGAAATTTTTGTCGCTAATGATCAATTTTGGGGAACTTTAGTCGCTACTTTGGTAGTTGGATTTGTTTACTATAAAATACAAGGACCAAGTGGTGGTATATTAAAAGGCGGAGCTAAATTCGCTT
>CALHQN010000074.1 GCA_938036585.1 uncultured Campylobacter sp. | reverse complement strand
TTTCTTGTAGTGTAACATAAGGGCGCTTAAACCCCGATTTTAAAAGCAAATTTCGGCTAAATTTAATGCGATTTTTTTTGAGTTTTTGAGAGACCGCAGCGATTTTAAAAGCGGGCTAAATTTTATAAATTTAACCCGTTCTTTTAAGCTCTTTGTTGCGAGATAGGAGAGCCTGCAAAATTTTACGTTTACGATTATCTTTTGCGCGGATTTGAGGAATATTGCCGCTGCGCCAGCTGTTTATCCGCTGCGATTAATTCATCTTTAAAATTTTACGCCCTCGGGTCTAAATTTCCATGAAATTTTATCGGCGCAGGGCTTTAAATTTAGGATCTATAATCCGCGTTGATTTTTACGTAGTCGTAGCTAAGATCGCAGCCGTATGCGCTAAACTCGCCATCTCCGAGCCCCAAATCGCACCAGATCGTAAAGCTTTTTTGCTGCATTACGGCGTGAGCCGCGGCCTCGCGAGCGGCGTCCAGTTCACGATTTTGTGCGTCATAAAGCAGCACGTCGTCGTATTTGATACGCAGCTTTTCTTCGTCGCATTCGATACCACAGGCGCCTATGGTGGAGGCTATGCGACCCCAATTCGGGTCTTCGCCGAAGATCGCCGTTTTAACAAGCGGCGAATTGCTTAGCGCCTTTGCCGCCGTGCGGGCATCCCCAGCATTTGCGGCACCACTTACTCTAAATCGCACCAGCTTGGTTGCGCCTTCACCATCTTTTACCAGCATTAGCGCAAGCTCGCGCGTCAGGGCGTTTAGCGCGGATGAGAAGGCATTCTTGTCGTAAGCGCATTTGGCGCTACTGCAGAGCATAATCGTATCGTTGGTGGAGGTGTCGCCGTCAACGCTTACGGTGTTGAAGCTCTGCTCCGCTGCTTTTTTTAGTAGTTCGTCCATATCCGCACGCGGTATTTTTGCGTCGGTCAGGACGAAGCAGAGCATGGTAGCAAGCGCAGGATTGATCATGCCCGCGCCCTTGCAAACGGCTGCGATGTGAAATTTCTCGCCGTTTTCTAAAGAAATTTCATACGCAAGCTCTTTTTTTATCGTGTCGGTAGTCATAATGGCGGTGGCTAGGGCGTTCGAGTTTCGTGCCGAGAGGTCAAAATTTTGCGCGGCGGCGATAATTTTGTCCTTTTTGAGGCGGTATCCGATGACGCCGGTCGAGCTCATAACTGGGTTTATCAGAGGGATTTTTTTGCCAAGCTCGCTAAAAATTTCATCGATATCGGCGATGCCTTGCTCCCCGGTCATAGAGTTTGCGTTTTTAGAATTTACGAGGATAAAATTTGTTTCAAGCTCTCCGCCCGCGCGCTCCTGCGCCCTTTTGAAATGCCTAATCGGCGCAGCTTGAAATTTATTGCTCGTAAAGATCGCGCTTACGGCAAAGGGCTCGTCTGCGCGGATAAATCCCAGATCGTTGCCCTCTTTTTTAAAGCCCGAATTCACGCCGTCAAAATAGAAGCCCCCTACATTTTGCAGCCCAAGTTCAAGCGGGGCGATTTTAAACATATCTCATCTCCTGCGGCTTATATTTGCTGCGGATGAGCTTTTTGGTGTTGCGGATACCCTCTGCCGTGCCAATGACTAAAAATTTTACCCCAGTACCGATGAGGTAGTCGCCATCCGGCATCGGAATGAAGCGGCTGTTGGGCTCTTTGATTCCCACGACGTCGGCGTTTGTAAGATCGCGCAGACGAGTTTCTTTTAGGCGCTTAAAGCGCACCCATGAAAAATCGGGAATCGTGATCTCCTCGATATCGATGGGCGAGTCTTTTTGATACAAAAATCGCTCCAAAATATTTTCCATATCGGGGCGCACGCTAATCGCCGAAAGCCTCTGCGCGGCGAGCTTAGACGGCGAGACGATGGAATTTGCGCCGAGTTTTTTGAGTCTCTGCGTATCGCTATCGTCGTCGCTGTTTGCCATTATGGAGTAGGGAGTGATGCGGCCAAGCTCCTTTTCGTAGAGGCGTACCAGCGAGATTATCGCGATATTATCGGCTAAATTTGGAGCCAAGGTGATGACGCATTTAGCCGATGAGAGGTGAGCTTTTAACATCGTAGTTTCTACGTGCGGCTCGCCTATGATGTAATAGGGGTAGCGGTTTTCCTCGGCGATTTTGGCTAAATTTGGATCTGGATCGATCACCACGAATGGCAGATGATTTTCGCGAAACTGCTTGGCAAGCTCGGCGCAGTAGATGTTGTTGTAGCAGATGATGTAGTGGTTTTTTAGCCTTGCGATGTTGTTGATCATTCGTTGCTCCCTGAGTAAATTTTGAAGCGTACCCTTTTTGATAACCTCGACGACGACGCCCAGACAAAAGGAAAACGTACCGAATCCCATAAGTATGAATAGCACGGTAAAAATTCTACCCGCGGGCGATATGGGCGCTACTTCGGTAAAACCTACCGTCGTAAAGGTCATGCCCGCCTGATAAAAGGCGTCCACGAGCGAAAAGCCCGCTATAAAAACATAGCCTAGCGTGCCGATTAGCATCATCAGTACGATGGTTATCAGCGGTAAGCGGAATGGGCGTAGCTGGTCGTAAATTTCCGTGTAGAGGTTTATGTCCGGCTTAGTCGAGCCGGACCAGTCGAGGAATCGCTTGATCTTGTCCAAGATAGACATAAATTCCTCTTTAAGAGGTTATTTTGATAGCTTTTTCATAGTTCTTAGAGTAGAGGCTGCGACTTTGATCCTTTTGGTCGTGCCGTCTTCAAGCTGTACGCGTATGCTGCGTAAATTTACCTGAAATTTCTTCTTCGTTTTGTTGTTTGCGTGGCTGACGTTGTTGCCCACCATCGCACCTTTGCCGGTTATCGCGCATCTTCTTGCCATAATAGATCCTTGGTGATTAAAATAAATGGCGATTATAGCGAAAAAATTTCAAATTATGCTTAAAATTCGCTCCGGTTCAAATTTAGCGAAATTTATGACAAAACTAAGTAAAATTCCGCATCTTGAAATTTTAAAGGAATCTTAATGTATGTCGCACCCAGCATTTTATCGGCGGATTTCGGAAGGCTTGCGGAGGAAATTCGCGCAGTCTGCGAAGCGGGCGCCGATCTCATTCACGTGGATGTAATGGACGGGCATTTCGTACCAAATCTCACGATCGGACCGCTCGTAGTAAGCGCCGCGGCAAAGGCGAGCAGTAAGCCTTTAGATATCCATCTGATGGTTAAAAACGTGCCGTTTTTCGTCGATCTTTTTTTGCCGCTAAAGCCAAAATTTCTTAGCTTCCATATCGAGGAGGAGACCCATCCGCTGCGCCTCATAGATCACATCCGCCATAGCGGCGTTTCGCCCGCGGTCGTGCTAAATCCGCACACCCCGCTTAGCGCGCTGGAGTTTATCTTGGGCGAAGTCGATATGGTGCTTTTGATGAGCGTCAATCCGGGCTTTGGAGGGCAGAAATTTATCCCCTCGGCGCTTGAAAAAATTAAGCAGCTGCGTGAGCTGATCGATCGCAAAGGCGCAAAATGCCTCATCGAGGTCGACGGCGGCGTAAACGGGCTGAATATCGCAGGTATCGACGAAGCGGGCGCCGACGTCGTGGTAGCGGGCAATTACATATTTTCTTCAAACGACTACGCGGAGGCGATCCGTGCGCTTAAAATTTAGGCGCGGCACAGGGGTAAAATTTTGACGCGCCAGATCGAAAATCTCATAAATTTACTGGCTCAAAAGAGCATAAATTATTACGATTTTATCTCAAAAGCAAGCGATATTGCTGAAATTACCGAGCTTTTCGAGCCAAAAGACCTTTCGATGTGGCGCACGCTGGGCATAGAGATAATAAAGCTCGACAACGGCAAAATCACGCTCAAAACCCGCGAAACGGACATTTCGGATGAAATTTTTTGCTTCGTAGATATCGAGACGAACGGCGGGCTCTCAAACGGCCAGATCATCGAAATCGGCGCGATAAAAACGCGCGGCACGCAGGAACTAGACCGCTTCGAAAGCTTCGTTTACGCGCCCCTTTTGGTAGAGAATCTCGCCCATCAACTCGTAGAAATCAGACACGATGTCCTTGTTGCTGTTGGCGTTTATTTGCGTTACGCCCCTTCGGAAGGCGTCGAGGGCCTGGTCTTTTTGGTCTTTCTGATAGCAAGCGATACCTTCGAAGTAGTAAAACACCATCTCTTCGGGGTTGTAAGCTTGTGCGGGCTTGCTAAGCGCTAAGATATCGTCCCAGCGTTGTTGCTTCCACAGGTTCTGAATGAGCTGCAATCGCGCGCCGGTATTGTCGGGTGCGATGTCGATAACTCGTCTCAGGGCGTTGTTGATAAGGCTGTCGGGCATCTTTTTCACCGACATATAGGCTGCTTTTAGTTCCGCCATGTCAGCGTCGTTGGGGTTGGCTGTCGTTATTCTGTCGAATAGTGCGAGCACCTTTGTACTGTCGCCGCCCTCGCGTTCGTTTTCTTGCACCACCTGTCGCATAATAGATAGCTTCGTTTCGGCCTCTGTCTTGGGGCTGATAAGCATCTTGTCGCGCACTTGGATGGCCATAGACTCATCGTTTTTGGCACGGTAATAGTCGTAGAGAGATGCTTGTGCGAAGCTGTTATCAGGGTCTTCGGCCAGCACTTCGGTAAAAATCTTGTGTGCTGCGCTTTCCTTTTGGTTCTGCATGAGCCAGTTTCCGAGCATCAGACGATAGTTCACGTCGTTGGGATGGTCGTCGCTCAGTTGCTTCAAGGCCTTATATGCAGCGTTTTTATTGTCTAGCATCTCGTAGGCACGCACCTTCGAGAGGGTTGTTTCTTCTGTAACGCCGTTGATTTGTTCCAATCGCTCGAGCGTTCGAAGCACACCGTGAAAGTCTTTCTTCCTATTATATAGCTGTCCGAGGATGTTCAGGGCATCGTCGTTATCTCTGTCTTTGCTGTTCGACGTGAGCCTTTCGTAGGTCTCGATAGCCTTGTCAAAGTTGCCGCTATTGATGTAAAATTGCCCTAGGCGTTCGGTAAATGTGGCGTTGTCGGGCCGTAACGAGGCTGCCTTTTGAAGGCAAGCGAGTGCCAGCGAGTCGTTTTTGAGCTGCGCATAGTAAGGCGCCTGCATGTAATACACCTCTGCCGCGTTGGGGTTTATTTCAAGACAGTGGTTCATAAGGGCAAGTGCCGAGGCGTAACGGCCAGCGTTTTCTTGCTTAACGGCTTCGAGAAAGAAGTAGTCGAAGCGACGTTGGTCGTTGTAAGATAAGGTCGATGCGGGCGCAACATGGGCTTGTTGCACCTTTTTCTTTGCCCAAAGCGTGGGCGTGACCATGGCGAACGCCACGATGCAAGTGACCATCGCGGCTGTGGTGTGTATCAGATTTCGTTTCATCAGTTGTGTTATTTCAGTCCCGTATGTCCGTATCCGCCCGTTCCCCTTTCAGTCTCGTCGAGCGTATCTACCAGCTCAAAGTCCACCTTTTCGTGCTTGGCGATAACCATTTGGGCAATTCGTTCGCCGTCTTTCACAGTGAACGGCTCGTTGGAGAAGT
>CALHQN010000073.1 GCA_938036585.1 uncultured Campylobacter sp. | reverse complement strand
ATCCGCGCAGCGAGCGGCTGCCGTCTGCTAGCAAAATTTAGCATAAATCTGGCGCCGTGACCGCGAAAAATCGTAGGATCAGCAGCAGCTCACCTCTGCAAAATTTAGCATATTTTGCGTTGCGACCGCACGCGGCTGTCGCCCCAAATAAACCGCCGCCGCGAGCGCGAGATCGCCCGCTGCTAGGAGCAAAAAGCCGCAAAACTATGCGGCGGCGACAAAGCATAAATTTAAAATTTAGAGGGTTTGCCCTCTTTGGCATTATCCCCACGCGAATAGCGCAACGAGACGTAAATTTAAAATTTAGAGCGTAAAATTTAAGGCTTTAAAATTTACAGCCCGAGCTCTATCGCCAGATCCTTTACCGCTTTGAGATTTACCTTGCCGCTGCCGAGCACCGGGATTTGCTCGACCTTTTTCACGACGCTTGGCTGCATTATCGGCGCTAGCGCGGAGTCCTTCAGGCGGCGCGAAATTTCATCCTCGCTCGCCTCGCCCACGTAAAGCAGAGCGATCTTTTCGCCCTTTTTCTCGTCTTTTAGATTCACGCACGAATAGATCGCGCTCTCGCCTAAAATTTCGCCCACGGCGCTTTCTACCGCGCCCAGGCTGATCATCTCGCCGCCGATTTTGGCAAAGCGCGAAAGGCGGTCGGTGATAAATAAAAACCCGTCGTCGTCGATATAGCCGATGTCGCCGCTTTTGTAGTATCGCACGTCGTTTATTTGTGCGATCGCTTCGGCGGTTTTTGCCGGCTCATCGTAGTACTCCTTCATAACCTGATGTCCGCCGATTAAGATAAGACCCTCCTGCCCGTTTGATAGCGGTTGCAGCGAGGCGGGATCGGTGATCTTTATGACCGTGCCTGCAAGCGGCAAGCCGACGCTCTTTTCGCGGTTGAAGTGAAGCTCTTTGAAAAAATCGGGCTCGAGGACGTTCGGCGTATTTACGCTCACCACCGGCGCGGTCTCGGTCGTGCCGTAGCCCTCGTAAATTTCGATTCCAAATTTTATCTTAAATTCCTTTCGGACGTTTTCATTTAGCTTCTCCGCGCCCGCAATCGCCAGGCGGATGCTTGCTAGCATAAGCGGATTGAGCCTTTTATTTTTGGTGTAGAGCCTAAAAAACGTCGAAGTGCCGAACATTATCGTAGCGCCGTATTTTGCGCTCATCTTGCCGACGCTAAAGGCGTCTGTAGGATCGGGTACGTGGATGTTTAAAATTCCGTCGTTTAGCGGAAATAGCGTCGTTACGGTAAGCCCGAAGCAGTGAAAGATCGGCAGCGACGCTAAAATCGCGTCGTGCTCGGTAGCGTTTATGAGCTCCGAAATTTGACGGACGTTCGCCATTATATTTTTGTGCGTCAAAACCACGCCTTTGGGCTTTCCCTCGCTGCCGCTGCTAAATAAAATGGTCGCTACGTCATCTATCGCGTGCGGCTTAAAATACAGCGCGCGAAATAAAATTTTAGGCATTAGCAGCGATTTTAGCGCGCAGGCTATGCGCTCGTTTTTAGAGGTGCCCTCGCTTAGATCTTCAAGATACACGAGCCGATCGCCGATCGAACTCTCCAGCTCAAAGCCCTTTGATTTGAGCTTTTCTACGAATTTGCGAGAGCTGATGATCGTGCGGATATTCGCTTTATCCGCGCAATAGATTAAATTTTCTTCGCTTAGCGTGTAGTTTAAATTTACGCTCGTTTTGCCCATCGCAAAAAGCGTTAAATTTACGGCGCTTGCGATGACCGAGCTAGGCAAAACGATACCTACGTTTTCCTCGCTATCTATGCGGCTCTTTAGCCTTTTGCGAAGTATCAAAACGGCGCTCATCATCGCTAAATTTGTTAGACTTGCTCCCGTACTATCGACCGCCACGCGCTTAAAAGGCGATCTTTTGGCTTGATTTAGCCAGTTGTAAGCAAGCGGCTTTAGACTTGCGAGGTATTTGCCCCAGCTGAAAAACGACAGCTCCGTTACCGCGCGTTTTACCTCGTGCGCCTTGGAATTTGCCTCGATCGGCGCGCCGAAGCTTACGCGAAGCGCGTTTTTGCCGCTTTGCGAGATCGTTCTTTTATAATGCTCGCTGGCGCGCGAAAACGTCGATCCCCAAAGCCCTCTGATATAAAAAGGTACGATTACGGAGTTCGTATCGTGCGCGGCGAGCTCAAATCCGCCCTGAAACTCGTCTATGCGGCCGTTGTAGCTGATGTGGCCCTCGGGGAAGAGCCCCACTACTTCGCCTGCATTCAGCGCCTCGCGGATGCTTTCGATCGCGCTTTTGCTCACGCCCGCTCCGATCGGAATGACGCGGAAAATTTTAAAAAACCACTTCAAATACCACAGATCGTAGTAGCTGCGATGCATCACGAAGCGCACCCCGCGCGGGCACGCAAGCTGTACTACCGCCCAATCGATCCAGCTGATATGGTTGCCTAAAAGTAGCACGCCGCCTTTTTGCGGGATGTTTTCGATGCCGTCTACGTGGACTTGGTAGCCAAATTTCATAAACGGAATGAGTAAAATTCTAACGAAAAGCTGCGGCAGATATTTCGCGCCGAAGATCCCGCAGATAAGTACGCACAGCGCCGCCATAACGAAAATTTCGCCGCTGGCGACCGCAAAATGCACCAAGATGATGGCGATGAGCAAAAACAGCACCATAAAGATATTTTGGATGAAATTTGAGCCCGCAAGCACCCGCCCCATGCGCTCATCGGCGGTGAAAAACTGAATTACGGCGTTGAGCGGCACGATGAAAATTCCGCCGCTAAATCCGAAGAAAAACGACGCCGTGCCGAGCCAAAATACCGAGTGCGCGTTGGCTAGCACCATTAGCGCGAGCGCGAGACCGAATGCGCCGAACGGCACGATGCCGAGCTCGATATGTTTTTTGCAGTAGCTGCCCGCAAAGATCGAGCCTAGCGCGATTCCGATCGCGCTAAGAGCTAAGATAACCTGGATCACCATTACGTTGTCGCTGCCGCTAAGGCTCTTGTAGTGAGCCGGAAAGGTCGCTATTACGAGCTGCGAGACCGCCCAAAACATCGCAAGTCCGAGCGTGCAGAGCAGGACGTTTTTATCTTTGATTACAAATTTTAAATTTTGCTTCAAGTAGCGCAGGCGTAGATATTCTTTCGTGTCAAATTCCGCCTGCGGCTGCGCGGCGTCGAAGAATGGAATTTTATACGAGTAGTATGTTTCAAGCGCGGAGCCCGCGACCAAAAGCACGCCGATGAACCAAACCGAACTCATCAACTCGCCCGCGTCGCTGCTGCGCGTCGCAAATAGCTCGAAAATCACCGAAAACGCAAGCGATGAAAGCAGAATCGCGATGATGGTAAGAGCCTGCACGAGGCCGTTTGCCGCGCCTAAATTTTTCGCGCCGACGATCTTTTTAATCAGACCGTATTTGGCGGGCGAATAGATTGCGCTTTGCGCCGCAAGCAGGATCGTCATAAAAAACGCGAAATAAAACCACCCGCACAGGTACCCTAGCGTAATGAGCGCGGTAAGCGCGACGCCGAGTTTCGCGCAGATCCGCGTGATGCGGGTACGCGAGAATTTGTCGTTGAGATAGCCGCTGGCGCTGAAAAGAAAAACGTAAGGCAGCAAAATCAGCAAATTTACAAGCGAGGTAAGGGCGATGAGAGCGCCTGAATCGGCGCTTTTGACAAGGACGTTTTGAATCGTGATCTTATGGCCCAGATCGACGCTTGCGTTGATAAACATAATCGCCAAAAACGGCAAAAATCCGTTGATTTTTAATAAAGATTTCAAGCTATCTCCTTTAAAAACGGGATTTTATCTCACGGAAGTTAACGGACGCAAATTTAAGGCGGCTTCGCTACAATTACGCAAAAATTAAAGGAAAAATATGAAAGTGCAAATCACAAATCGCGATGTCGATAATCTCAATAAATTTATACTGCTTTACAGCAAAAAGGCGCGCAAGCAGCGCCTAGTCAGTACCTACGCCATACCGTTTGAGTTTTTGCTCATGGGCATCATCATCGACGGGCTTTTAAAAACGGCGCCGATTGCGAGTGTGGCGTCGGTTATTTTGGGTGCGGCGTGGCTTATTTTTTATCCGAAATTTTACCGCCGCATGCTAAGAAAACATCTGGCTGCCGCTAAGCTCGCGCAAGACTCGAGCACGGAGATGAGCTTCGTCGCGGACGACGAGACGATCTCGTTTTCAAAGGGCGAGCCGCGCGCAAGCGAGAAATTTGCCGCGCACTCGCTAAATCGAATCGCTGCGGGCGGGGAGAATTTTTTCTTGGCGTTTGATCGCGGCCTTCACATAGTCCTTCCAAAAAACGCCGAGACGGACGCTGCGGTGCAGCAGCTCGCGGGTCTGCGCGGGCTGCAGATCGAACCTGTGGATCTGGACATTGAAATTTAGAGCTTTGCTTTTAAATTTAAGGCTTGGTGCTAATTATATTGTCAAATTTGCTTAAATTTCGCAACGCGAAATTTCATCTATAGAGCGCGAAACCAGCGTAAAATTTATATATTCGTATACTTAGCAAAATTTAACGAGAGCGTAGCCCGCACCGCTAGCG
>CALHQN010000072.1 GCA_938036585.1 uncultured Campylobacter sp. | reverse complement strand
GAGCAAGGATCTAGACGCAGCGACTCAGGCTCTAAAAACGGCTAATGAAAGCTTCCACAGCTTCGTAAGCAGGGGCTTTTTGAAAAAACAGACCGCGAGCAGAAAAGTAAGCCGCCTAGCCAAACTCGTAAATTCTTTAAAAACCGCCGCGTAAGCGCTCCTTACGCATAAATTTAAATGCTAGCCGATAAACTAAAGCCTTTTTTGGATCGCTACGACGAGCTTTCGCGCATGCTTAGCGATCCCGTAGTTACCGCAGATATCGCTAATATGACGGCGCTATCTAAGGAGCAGCGCAATATCGAGCCGATCAAAGAGGCGGCTAGCGAGTATCTTAAAATTTTAAATCAGATCGAAGAGAACAAAGCCCTGCTAAGCGATGCTGATCTCGGCGAGCTAGCCAAAGAGGAGCTTAAAAGCTTAGAGAGCGAAAAGCCGCAGCTTGAAGAAAAAATCAAAATTTTACTGCTTCCGAAAGACCCCAACGACGATAAAAATATCTTCCTTGAGATCCGCGCCGGTACGGGCGGCGACGAAGCGGCGCTGTTTGCGGGCGATCTGCTCGGCGCGTATCTGCGCTACGCCGATCTTCGTGGTTATAAATGCGAGATCGTAAGCACTAGCGAAGGCAGCGTCGGCGGCTACAAAGAAGCGATCTTGCTCGTAAAGGGCGCAGGAGCGTATTCGCGGCTGAAATTTGAAGGCGGCACCCACCGCGTGCAGCGCGTCCCCGAGACGGAGAGCCAAGGCAGGGTGCATACCTCCGCAATCACCGTCGCCGTCATGCCCGAGATCGAGGATAGCGAGATACAGATCAACCCAAACGACCTTCGCATCGACGTTATGCGCAGTTCCGGACACGGCGGACAGTCCGTAAATACCACCGACAGCGCCGTCCGCATCACTCACATCCCGACCGGTTTAGTCGTTACCAACCAAGACGGCAAGGATCAGCATAAAAACAAAGAGGCGGCGATGAAGGTGCTGAAGGCGCGCCTTTACGATATGCAGGAGCAGGAGCGGCTCGAAAAAGAGCGCAAAGATCGCAAGGATCAGGTAGGTACCGGCGACCGCTCGGGGCGAATTCGTACCTACAACTATCCGCAAAACCGCATCAGCGACCACCGTATAAATTTAACGCTCTACCGCCTGGACGCGATCATGGCGGGCGGCTTGTTCGACGAGATCATCGATCCGTTAATCGCCCACTCTCAAGCCGAAGCGATCGCAAACGCCGGCTATTAAGCCTTTTAAAATTTAATCCACATATTTTCAAAATTTAGCCGTAACTCTGCTGCAAAATTTACTTAAATTTAGCCGCAAACTCCGCTTGAAATTCCGCCTTTTTAAATTTAAATTCTATCGCCGCGCTGCCTAGCGTTTTAAATTTCGCCGTTTTAAAATGCGCGCTTCAAACGCCGTTTTAAAATTTACGCAAGCGCGAGAGACCAGAAGCCGTTGCGATAAATTTAAAGTCAAATTTTATTTCTAGCCATCTTTTAATTTGTTTCTTATCTTTGGTGTATTAAAATCCCGCCCCGTTTCATTCGTAAATTTGAAACGTATCTTAAAAACAAGGAAAGCCGATGAGCGAAAGAAATTTACAAATTTTAGGTTGGGCGGGCACATGCCTGTCGGTCATCATGTACGTATCCTATGTGCCGAACATAATGGCAAATTTAGACGGCAACAAAGTCCCGTTTCTCCAGCCGCTCGCAGCCGCGATAAACTGCACGATATGGGTTAGCTACGGTCTTTTAAAGCCTAAAAAGGACTATCCGCTCGCCGCAGCGAATTTCCCGGGGATCATCTTTGGGCTGTTAACCGCAATAACGGCGCTTTAAACCGCGCCGTTAGCGGCTTAATAAATTTCAAAATCGCCCGCGCCGCACCTTGTCTGCCGCGTCTGTACAGCGCGCCCACCTGCCACGCTGAATCCGAGCCAACTTGTCGCAAGCGCACTCGCACCTCACATATCCATTACGGCGCGGCTTTAAATTTCACAAAATTGCCCGCGCCGCATTCAAATCCGCCGAATTTAAATAACTTTTATACAAAATTTGATAAGCTTATTTCGGTCAAAATTTTATCGCTAAAAGGACGAAAAATGAAAAAGGTCATCACTTGCGTCGATCAAAACGCGCTTTTAAAACCCGTGTGTGATTATGGAATTTACGTCGCCAAAAGCCTCGGTGCCGAGCTTGTGTTTATCCACGTCGTAGAGATCCCCGAGCTTGGTGAGAATTTCTATGGGCTTGCGGCGGGCGGCATCGTCCTGGGCGAAAAGGATATCCTTACCAGTAGCTACGGCAACCCTCAGATAGGCGGCGTGGATATGCAAAAGGACTACGAGGAGGCCGAAGTGATGCTGCAGGAGTGCATCGCTACCGCGGCGGCTGCGGGGATACAGGCCGAAAAGATCATCAAAGAGGGCGATTTTATCGATGTTATCGCCGAGTATAAGGATGAAGCGGAGATGTTTGTGCTCGGTATCAAGGGCTCGAATAACGAGGACGTGGGCTTTAACGCAAGCGTGCTGGTTAAAGAACTGCACGTGCCGTCGCTTTTAGTGAACAAAGAATTTTCGCCGATAAACTCCGTGCTCATCGCGTTTGACGGCACTGATGCGGCGAAGCGTACGCTTGAGTTCGTAAAGAGCTCAAAGCTCCTCGTAGGCGCACACAAGCACGTCTTGCACGTAAATCTCGATGCCGCGGAGGGCGAAAAGATGCTGGATCTGGCGCGCGAAATTTTGGGCACGCAAAACGCGAGCTTTATATGCGCAAACGCCGAGGTGCCTGCCGATGAGATCATCAAATATCGCCGCGCCAATGAGCTTGATCTGATCGCCACGGGAGCCTTTACGAAGGGATTTTTCAAAAAGCTCTTTTTAGGCAGCGTTTCCGAGGACATCTTGCACAATGCGCTGGTGCCGGTGCTGGTGCTTTCATAAATCCGAGTAACCGAAGCCCGCACGCTAAATTTAAACATTCCGCGCGCGGGCTAAATTTTAAAATTTAGCCCCTCTTTTTATATTCCAAAATTTTCAAATAATTTGCATATTTTTCTAAAATTATGATTTAGTTTATGATAAATTTTATTACTATTTAAGAGGTTTTTTACGATAATTTCGCCCCAAAAAAAGATAGAGATTATTAAATCAAAATTTAAGGATCAACCATGAAAAAGGGTAAAATTTTACTCTCTTTGGCGCTACTTTGCTCGCCGTTTTGGCTTGCCGCGGCGCAAAACGAAAGCTCACGCGCAAACGCTGCATCGCAGAGCTCCACGCCGCCTGCTTCAAATTTCGCCGCCAATAATGCGGCGCCGAAAAACTCTACGCAAGAGCCAGCGAGTTCTACCGTCGTAAATTCCACGTCGCAAAGCGGTAGCGCAGAAAATTCTACGCTGCAGAGCTCAGACGGCGATAACCTTGGTACCATAAACGTTATCGGTAAGGCCGATCTGTCCACTACCGAGGGCACGGGGATGTATACGACCGATAATATGAATACCGCCACGGGCCTTGATCTAAGCATCCGCCAGACGCCTCAAACCGTTTCCGTCGTGCCCGATCAGCTCATAAAGGATTTGAGCCTTACTAAGGTCGACGACGCGCTAAATTACGTACCGGGTATTACCACTACTAGCAGATTCGGTATGAGTTTGCCGATTTCAAGGGGATTTAACATCGATAATATCCAAGAAGACGGCATGCAATCCACTACCGCGCTTGCGGCGCAGGGGCTTTACGGGCAGTCTAAGGAGCACACGGATTTGGCGTTTTACGACCGCGTCGAAGTTTTACGCGGCGTCGCGGGTCTTACGCAGAGTAACGGCGAGCCGGGCGGAACTATAAATTTAGTAAGGAAGCGCCCTCAAAAAGAGCTCGGAGCGAATTTATCGCTAAGCGCGGGCAGCTATGATTATTATCGCGGCAGCGTGGACGTAACGGGCGGCTTAAACGAAAGCGGCTCGGTTCGAGGACGGCTCATCGGTTTAAGCGGCAAGGAGGGCTCTTATAGAGATCTACAAGGCACCGAGCGTGGCGCGGCATCGGCGATGGTGGGAGCTGATCTCGGAGATTTTAGCGAAATTTTAGCCGGCGTGATCTATCAAAAAACGAGAAGCGTTTACGATCCTTTCGGTATCCCCGTAGTGGATAAGGACGGCAACGCGTTAAATTTAAGCAAAAGAACGACCTTTATATCGGATTGGAGCAGGTCGGTTTATGAAAAATATAATACGTTTTTGGAACTAAATCATAAATTTAGCGATAATATCAAGGCTTACGCCAAACTAAACTATACTCACAGCGAGAGCTTGTTGAAATTCGGCGGCTGGCACGGAGTGGGTAGGGATTCTGCGAGCAGATACATAGGCTATGACAGATACGACAACGGCAGTAAAGAGCTAAGCTTTCAAGTAGGTAGCGATATAAACTATGAGCTGTTCGGACAGAGCCATGATTTTTTTATAAACGCCACCGCGTCGAAGGAGAGATTCGCGCAGCGCGATAGAGACGTTTACGGCGGCGCAGCGGGATTGACGTATGAGAGCTTTAATAAGGGGCTTATAAACAACGAGCCTAATTGGAATGATACGACCGCGCTATGCGCGCTTGGAACCCGCTGCTACAATCTTTACTACACGACTAAAATTTATCAGCAGATGGTTGCGATGGGCACGAGATATAATTTTAACGATGATTGGCATCTGCTCGTAGGCGGCAGATATTCAAGGCTAAAGCGAGAAAGCGCTACGGATAACTATCGCACGGGCCGCCACAGCGAAGACGATATCGTTAAAAAACACAAGATCACGCCTTACGTGGGGCTTACGTGGGATTTTTCGAGAGATCATTCGCTATATGCGAGCTATGCCGAAATTTATAAACCTCAAACCGCTAGGGATAGAAACGAAAAAATTCTAGAGCCGATCGTAGGTTATAATGCCGAAGTGGGCGTGAAGTCGGAATTTTTCGACGGCGCGCTAAATACAACTGTGGCTTTCTTTCAGATCGAGCAGGAAAATAGAGCCGTTAC
>CALHQN010000071.1 GCA_938036585.1 uncultured Campylobacter sp. | reverse complement strand
TTATTTTTTCGGCCGATTTTATACCGTTTTCGTCCTCGACTTTTGAGTTTAGATCGAGCACTCGCGGGCTAAATTTAATCGCTTCGCGCGCGTTATGTTCGCCGATACCGCCCGCCATGCCGAAGTCAAATTTGACCGCACGCAAAATCTCCCAATCAAAGCTGATGCCGTTGCCGCCGGCGTTTTCGCCCTTGCAGTCAAAAAGCGGCATATCGCAAAGCGCGGTATCGACGGCTGGTAGTGCATCTAGCACGCTATAGACGCGCCAAACCTCTAGCCCCATCGTCTTTAAATTTGCGTATAAATTTGAGCTCACTTCGCCATGGATCTGCGCGACGTCAAGAGCGGCAAATTCGCAGATTTCCATTATCTCGCAGTCGCTTTGCCCGGCAAAAACGCCGACGCATTTTTTACCCGCCCTGTGCGCGATGTCCGCTATCTCGCGCGCCGTCTGTGCGCTCACCTGCCGCTTGCTTTTAGCAAATATCGCGCCCAAAAAATCAATGTCCAAACTCGCCACCGAGCGGGCTTCGGCGGCGCTTTTGATGCCGCAAATTTTAATCTTACTTCTGTACGACATATAAAAATTCCGTCACGTAAAGCTCGCGCGCGTTTAAATTTCTGCTCGCGCGGTAGGTCGGATAGCGGATCTCTATCGTGCGCACGGAGCCGATGTGCGCGAGGTTTTTTAAAAACTCCGCCTTCGAGATGAAGCCCTCGGAATTAAAAGAGATTATTAAAAATTTCGCCGGAAATTCCACCAACAGCGCGAAAAATTCCTCCGCAGCGCTTGATTTTTTATTATACGCCGAGCGGTTCCAGTCTGCGGGGATTCCCGAGACCCTGCTAAGCTCGGCAGCATTTGGGCGCTTGCCCTCGTTTATAAAATCCGTGATCAAATTTAACATAAAATAGTTCGAGCCGTAGGGGTGCTGATTGTAGGGCGGATCAAAATACGCGACGTCAAGCTGCGAAAAGCGCTCGCGCGCGCTCTGCAAAAAGCGCGAGGCGTCCTCTTGAAAAACCGCGCTTTCGCAGGCGAAATTTGAAAGCACGGGCAGGCGCAGGGAAATCTCGCCCATTATGCGAGCTAGCGCATTTTCGCCGCTGCCGCCGAACTTGCCCACGCCCGCTTTGTCCTTGTAAAAGCCCTTAAAAACGCCGCCCGTATTTGAGTGGATGCTCGCCTCGCTAAGTAGCGGCGCGGTGAAAAAATCGCGAAATTTTTGCGGGATTTTGCTAATCTGCTCGCAAAGCCCGCCCAAAATCAGGGCGTTTCGGCGCGTGTAAAAAGCGCGCTCGCCCGCTTTGATATACTCATCGTCCTTCGGCGCGTACAGCTCGCTAAAAAAGCTCTCCTTCGGCGTAAAATTTCTTAAAATTTCAGCGTGCAGCTCGCTCAATTCTCGCCATAGCCCGTCGCTGAAATTTGAAAGATAGCAGGAGTTTATCGCGCGCGAGTAGCCCTCCAGATCGTTTGCGATCACGAGGTTTGAGTGCGCTTTAGCCAGTCGCGCGACGATGCCACTGCCGCTAAAGACGTCTGCCAAGCTGATCTTGCTCTGCCCAAGCTCCGCCTTAATCTCGCAGATCGCCCGCTCTATCGGCGCTAGCAGCGAGCGCTTGTTGCCTAGATAGCTGATGAGCTGCTCACTTAAAAACTCCCTCTTTTCGCCGCTAGCCATCTAAGCTCTCGCCCTCACGTAGTTTTCGTAAAATTCCCACGTCTTGCCCGATCTGATCGCCTCTAAAATGAGCGGCTTAGCCTCCGCAGGACTTGACACGACATCGGCGCAGTATAGCGCAAACATCGCGTTTAGCACGACGATGTCAAATTTCGGCCCGCTAAGCTCGCCTTTTAAAATTTGCTTTAAAGCTTCGGCGTTAGCCTCGCCGTCGCCGCCCTCTATATCGCCGTGAAACGCCCGAGCGAAGCCGAACTGCTCGGGATTTACGCGGTATTCTAAAATTTTGCCGTCCTCGACCTCGTGGATTAGCGTCTCGTCGCACAGGCTGATCTCATCCATGCCGTCCATGCCGTGTACCACCAGAGCGTGCTTACGCCCTAAAATCATCAGTGTTTCGGCGATGAGCCCGTTTACTTCCTCCAAATAATTGCCTACGATCTGATTGCTTAGGCTTAAATTTGGATTTAAAAGCGGTCCCATTATATTAAAGACGGTGCCGATTTTTAGGCGGTTACGCACCTCTTTGACCTCGGCGGTGATCTTGTGAAAAAACGGCGCGTGAAAAAACGCTAGCCCCGTGCGATCTAGCAGCGCCCTAATCTGCGCCAGATCGCTAAGTAGTGGCACGCCCAGAGCATCGAGCGCATCGGAACTGCCCGATCTGCTGGTAATCGCGCGGTTGCCGTGCTTGGCGACGCGCACGCCGAAGCTTGCCGCGATAAAGGCCACAGTCGTGGAGATATTGATCGTCTTTAGCCTATCGCCGCCCGTGCCTACGATGTCAAACATCGGACTCGGATCGTCGTAGGTGATCGAGTATTTTAATATACTGCGCACGAGCGCCGTGAGGCTGCTTGGATAGAGCGACTTTTCGCTGATCAGCACGAGCAGCCCCGCAAGCTGCACGATGTCGTAATCCTGCTCGTAAAGCGCCTTACAAATGACGGCGTAATCGTCGCTATCTAGTGGGAAGCCCTTTTGTAGCTTCAACATAAACGGGGCGAAATTTACCACGAGTTTCTCCTTTAAAATTATCTTTTTGCCGTAATTGATGAAATTTTCGATGATCTTTTTGCCGTATTGAGTAAAAAAGCTCTCGGGATGAAATTGAATACCGAAAACAGGCTTGCTTCGGTGCTTCATCGCCATGATTACGCCGTCGTTTTCGCTCTTTGCTAAAATTTCAAACTCGCGCGGCAGCGTAGCTTCGTCCACATAAAGCGAGTGGTAGCGCATCACTTCAAATTTACGCGGCAGCCCGCTAAAAAGCACGCCATCTGCGTAAATTTCGATCGTCGAGCTCTTGCCGTGTAGCGGCACCTCAAGCTGCTTTATCTCCGCGCCCGCCGCGTATCCGATCGCCTGATGCCCAAGGCATACGCCCAAAATCGGCACGTCCAAATCCGCGCGCAAAATATCCAGGCAGACGCCGCTATCTTTTGGGTGATTTGGCCCGGGGCTTAGGATTATGTGCGACGGGGCAAGCTCGCGCACCTGCTGCAGCGTTATCTCGTCGTTGCGGAAGTAGCGCACCTCCTCCTCGCTTAGCTCCAAAATGTATTGATAAATATTAAAAACGAAGCTGTCGTAATTATCTATCATTAAAATCAAAATTTTATCCTTTTTTAGGGCGCTTGCGCGTCTTTAAAATTATAAATAGTTTAAATTTAACCGCTTTGCAGCGGCTAAATTTAGCGCCGTTTTAGCGCCTCTTGCGTGCTAAATTTAAAATTCCGCTCGCGGCTGCGGCATTACTACATCAGCTGCGACGTTACGCTGCTTTGCAGCCTATATGTATCTCGGCTTTGCGGCGCCGAATGAAGCTAGCCGTTAAATTTAACGTCTTAGCAGCGACACGTTTTAAATTTAGCCGAATCAAACTCGCACCGAAGCAAACGGCACTCCAAGCTAGCTAAATTTAAAGCGTCTAAACTTCCTCGCATAGTTCCTCGATCACCTTGAGCGGGCTTTTGCGCTTTTTGCAGATCTCTGCGTATTCGCTCTTTGGCGAGCTGTCGTAAACGATACCTGCGCCCGCTCCGATAAATACGAGATTGTTTAGCCCTTCGCAGCCGAAATTCTCCGCGCTAAATTTGGCAGCCTCAAACCGCATCGCGCGGCTAAAGCTCGGCCCGCTCTCTAAATTTAGCGCTCCGCGGTCTGCGCGAGCTTCTAAATTTAACGTCGCGTCGCGTTTGTTTGCGCGAGCCGGTAAATTTTGCGCCTCGCCGCCGCCCTTTTGCGCTGCAGTACCGCAAAACTCCGCCGTCTCGGGATTTTCACCGTCGCAAAGCCCCATCGCTTGGGAATTTATCTCGCCGCAAACAGAGTCTAAATTTAAGTTGGAATTTCGCTTAAAATCCTCGTCCGAGCAGGAATTTTGCCCGCCGCGATTTACGAAGATCGCCGAGCGAATCAAGATCGCCTGCATCACGTCGCCGTTAAAGCGCCAAAATCCGATTCCACCGCCGTAGATGCCGCGCTCGTAGCGCTCCAGCTCGTTTATGATCTGCATCGCACGGATCTTCGGGCTGCCGCTTAGCGTGCCCGCAGGAAAGATCGTGCCGAGCACCTCAAACGCGCTTACCCCGCGCGGCTTGCTGCCGTAGACCTCGCTTACGATGTGCATCACGCTTTCGTAGCGCACGATGCGCATCGCGTTTTGCACCCGCACCGAGGCTGGCGCGGCGAATTTGCCGATGTCGTTGCGAGCTAGATCGATCAGCATCCGATGCTCCGCAAGCTCCTTTTCGTCGCTTAAAAGCTCGCGCTCAAGCGCCGCGTCGGCTTCGGCGTTTGCGCCTCTGCTGCGCGTGCCCGCGATGGGAGCTACAAAAATTTCGTCCTTTTTGATCTCCATAATGAGCTCGGGGCTGGAGCCCGCGACGCAGCCGTAGGGCGTCGGGAAGTGAAACATATAGGGGCTAGGATTGTTCTTTTTGAGTCGCTCGTAAAACTCCAGGCTGCCGAGATTCGTATCGATTTTTAAAATTTCGCCCAGCACGACCTGAAACACGTCGCCGCTTTTTATCTTTTCTTTTGCAGCTTCGACCATCGCGCTAAAATGCGACTCCTCGGCGCCCATATCGGTTAAAATTTTAAATTTAAGCTCTTTTTTCTGCGGCGCGGGTTTCGCTGCGCTTTGCGATTTTGCCTCGCTTTTTATCGCGGCATCCGTTCTTGCGGCGCTCTGCGGCGCGCTTGCCGCTTCGGCGTCGCCTTGCTGCGAGGCTTGCGAACTAAGCCCACGCAGGCTTTCGTAAATTTCGGCATCTTTGCCGTAAAAATCGTAAATTTTGCTGATTTTATCGTAGTGCAGGTAGTTTGCAGCATCGGCGTAAAAAAACGGCGGGAAGTCATACAGCGCCCGCTTCGGTGCGCCGATATTTTCGAATGCGCGCACGATGTCGTAGCCCAAAACGCCGAAAAGTCCCGCAAAGCTCGCGTTTTTAAACTCGCTCGCGCCCTCTTTTGCGCCCTTTACCTCATCAAATTTAAGCCTCAAAGCCTCAAAACTCATCTTAAATCCGTCGAAATAATCGCAATCGATGCCGATGATGACCTGCCTGTCGTCCTCTGCGAGGTAGCTTTGCGGATGCGTCTTTAAAATTTCGCGGTAGTAAAACAGCGGCTCTTCTAAAAGCATTTTCGTCCTTGGAATTTTTAGCGCCATTATACGCTGCTTAGCTTAAATTTGAGCGGGCGGCGCGAGCTCAGGCTGGCTTGAATGCAAGCAAAATTTTAGTAAAATTAGCAAATTTCAAGGAGAACGTATGAAAATTTTATTTTCCCCAAGCGAGATGAAAAGCGAGTTGGGCGGCGACACGCGCATTTGCAAGCAAAATTTCATCTTTGCAGATCTTTACGAAAAGCGCCTGCAGATGCTGCGCGCCTACGCGGATTTCGTGGATAAAGCAAGCGAGGCGGAGCTTTGCAAGCTTTTTGGGCTGAAAAAATGGGACGCAGCCCTGCGCGAAAATATCTTTGAAAAAGGCTGCGCGAAGGCGCTTTTGCGCTACACGGGTACTGCGTATCGCGCCCTAGGCTACGCGTCGCTAAGCCCCGGAGCGCAGGAGTTTGCGGAGCGAAACACGATAATTTTCTCAAATCTTTTCGGCCCCGTGCTGGGCGGCGACGCGCTACCGAACTACAAGCTCAAGCAGGGCGAGAAATTCGGCGGCATAGACGCGGCGAAATTTTATCGCGATAGCTTCTCCGCCGCGCTGGATCGGTATCTGGCGGATGAGTGCGTCGTGGATCTGCGCGCGGGATTTTACGAGAAATTTTATGAGATGAAGCACGAATATCTGAGTTTTAGTTTCATCAAAGGCGGCAAGGTGCTGAGCCACTACGCCAAGGCTTGGCGCGGCAAGGCGTTGCGCGAAATCGCTCTGGCAGGCGCTTGCAGCGAGGCGGAGGTGCTTGCGCTGCGTTTGGGCGGTGCTTCCGTGCTCGAGATCAAACAGATCGGGCTAAAAAAGGAGATCGTGCTGGAAATTTCATAAGGCGCGAAAACCGCTCGGAGAAATTTACGATCAAGTTTGCAGATTTAATGCGGATTTTTACGTAAAATTTAGCTCGGAAAAATTTGCCGCGAGTTCAAATCCCGCCTCATATCCAAAGTGATTTTACCGGGAGAAATTTGCGGGCGGAATTTCGGCGCGAGGATTTTGTGGCAGCTTTTAGTCTTTTTGCACTCTTTTGGCGAGCTTTGGACGGGCTTTGGACGGCGAAATTTTACCGTAAGGATTTTTCAGAGCAAAATTTATGCTCTTTGCGTTTGCCCGCTCCGCATAAAATTTTACGGCGATCTTACCGTGACTTTGCACCGCTTTTGCGGCGATTTTTAGAATAAGGAGCGTAGAAATTTCGCCGTAGAATTTTGACTGAAATTTTACCGTGCGGAATTTTGCCGTATGAAATTTCGCCGCGATAAAATCCTGTCGAAAATTTAATCGCGACAAAAATACTGCGCCCGCGATCCAAACGTAAAATTTTAATCCAAATTTACGCTAAACCGCCGCAGTCCAAGCGCAGAATTATGATCTAAAATTTATACTTCGAAGCCACAACACAAACAAATGCAGATCGAGCCAGCCCTGTATAAAATTTTAAGCCGAAATTATGGCTTACGTTCTGTTGCGATAAAATTTCGAGCCAAAATTTTATGCTTTAAAATTCCAAAAATCCGCAAACGTAGCAAAAATGCGCCTCTGCTACAAACTCTAGTAACTCCAGCGCATAAAGTTTTTAGCCGAATTCTGCAATTAAAATTCTACGCTCTGAAATTTCAAGCTTTAAAATCCCGCAAATTTCCCGCTTTCAAATCCAAAATTTCGCAAATTTATCAAGCTTTAAATTTTAAAGCTATAAACTTCGCTTCAAATTTTAAGGATCAAAATGTTAGAACTCCCCTTTATCGGCGCCATCGTAGGCTTTATATCGGGCTTTTTCGGTATCGGCGGCGGCACGGTCGTAATGCCCGTGATGATGGCTCTCGGATACGATGTCAAGACCGCAGCGGGCATCTCGGTGATGCAGATGTTCATCGTCTCGCTTTTCGGCTCATATCTGAACTACCGTGCGGGCAGACTCCGCCTAGATAGCGGCATCGCAGTGGGGCTCGGAGGGCTGTGCGGCGCGAGCCTATCGGGCTTCATCGTAAAATACTCGCCGGAAATCGTGCTTGAGATCGGCCTTTTGTTGACGCTCGCCATCTCCTTTCTTAAACTCTTTAGCACGAACGTAACAAGCGGCGGCAACGCCGATCCCCACGGCGCGGTGCTGTTTTTCATCGGCTTTGCTATCGGCGCGATCGCGCTTAGCATGGGCGTGGGCGGTGCGGTATTTCTAACGCCCGTATTGGTCGGATTTTTGGGCGTCGATATCAAAAGAGCGGTCTGTATGGGGCTATTTTTTATCGTTTTCGGCTCATTTAGCGCGCTTTTGAGCCTTTCGTACAACGGCCATGTGGATTACGAACGCGGCGCGCTGCTAGCCGTGGGCGGGCTTTTGGGCGTATATTTCGGCACCTCTCAGGCTCGCCGTGCAAAGCGCGAAACGCAGAAAAAATGGCTGCTCGTCCTATACGTCGTGCTATTTGCGCTAGTGTTAAAAAAGGTGCTGCAGTAGCGGCGCGAGCGATTTTGCCGCACTACGTTTTGCCTTGCCTCCACTCCGCTACAAGTGCGATTTAAGCGTGCTATGTTGATATACGGGGATGCTCGTAAGCAGGGCGCTTACGAGCATCAATATTAAAATTTATCCAAAAATTCGCCGAATTTCACTGCGCTTGCGGCTACGAAATCCTCGCTCGGATTAAACGAGAAGCCGTAGTAAAAAAAGCTCGGCAACAACTTGGCTCCTACGAAATTTGCAGCGCATTTAAAAGGCGTGATCACCTCATCCATGCTAAAGCCTACCGCGCCGCCTTTTGCGTAGCTTGCAGGCTCGTCTCCAATCGAAACGGCGAGCGCAAAGCTCTTTCCTTTTAGTGCGCCGCCGCCCGTGCCATAAGCCCATCCATGGGCGAATACGTCATCAAACCACTTCTTAAGCAACGGCGGGTAGCTGTACCAATAAAGCGGGAATTCGATGATGATCTTTTCATATTTTTCGAGTATTTTTTGCTCTTTTGCGGCGTCGATTTTGAAGTCCGAGTAGAGCGGATACAGCTCGTGCAGATCAAACCTGTCAGCGCGCTTTAAGGCCTGCTCTCGCCATGCTTTGTTCGCGCGTGAGTTCGCGATGTCAGGATGGACTAAGACGATAAGATTTTTCATTATGGCTCCTTGAGATAAAATTCGTACAAGTATAGTATTAAATCTCGAATTCACGGCTTAAATTTAATTAAATCGGCAGGTAAAACGACGGACGGCGCGCTTCTCGCGAATGAATTTTAAAAATTTATATCACGCAGTAAGACCGTAAAGAAGCGAATTTACCGAGCAAATTTAACCATTTTAACGATCTATTCTCGTCGCTTTAATTTGACATAGATCTCATCACCGCTCGCCGCCGAATTTATACAATTTATCAATGCGCAGGCGATATATGGGCGAGCCCGTCGATAGATTCGGCTGGCTTAAGCTCATACGCGTTCGCGCACTTTATCCGCGCCCTAGTCTAAATTTAAAATTTCAAATCCGCGGCGAAATTTCACGCCTTAAACCAGGGCGGCCCCGCGACGAAATTTAGCGAGCGCACCTTAGTAAAATCTGCCGAAGCTCGATGAAGCTCCACACGAAATTTCAGGGCATGACGGCAAAACGTCGCAGACTGGCTATAAGTACGGCGCGACCGCGCCCTTTCGCCGTTATCAGCACTTGACGTTTTTTGCCTTGCTATCTTGCATCGCGCGGAAAAATTCCGCCCTGCTTAGCGGGATTTCGTTCGGATGAGCGCTTCTGAAATGGCCCAGATAGCCCTCGTAATCGCCGAGCCCGATGAGCGGCGCAAGTGCGGCATCCGCGCGCGCCAAAAGCCTCGCCACGGCTTTCGGGGCTGCGAGCGGATTAAATTTAAGCTTTTTCATAAACGCCCCTGTCCACGTACTCGCCTTCTGCTAGCTTGAAATATCCCTCGCTCGCGCCGCCCTTTGAAATTTTAAGGCACATTCGGATCGTTTGAGCGATGACGATGATCGTAACGACGACGAAAAGAGCACATAGCACGGCGTCGATAACGTTGTTTCTGATGATAGCCTGCGCTTTTTCGATCGCCGCGGGATCGCTTAGGCTAGCGAGCTTGGCGGCGGTATTTTGCGCGATAGCCACGTGGCTTACCGCATCGTGCACGCGCTCGCCGTTGGCCGGCATCAGCTTCAAGATCGCCGCATAAAGCGTGGTTATAAGCACCCAGATCGCAGGAGTGATCGTAACGAAGGCGTATTTTTGCTTGCCCATTTTAAAAAGCACCACCGTCGCAAGCAGCAGCGCGATACCCGCGAGCATCTGATTGGACGCGCCGAAAAGCGGCCACAGCGTGTAAATTCCGCCCATAGGATCGGTAACGCCGCTGTAGAGCAGATAGCCCCAGCCCGCCACGCAGATCACAGTCGCGATGATGCCGTAGAGGAAATTTTTGGTATCGGAAAAGGGCTTATAGAGGTTGCCTAAAATTTCTTGCACCATAAAGCGCCCCGTGCGCGTGCCCGCATCGACCGCGGTCAGAATAAACAGCGCTTCAAACAAGATCGCGAAATGGTACCAAAACGCCATCAGCTCCTTGCCGCCGATGATCTGATGCAGCAGCATCGTTAGCCCCATCGCAAAGGTAGGAGCGCCGCCCGTACGGCTCATCATCGTGGTTTCGCCGACGTTTGAGGCCAAGGCGCCGATCTGCTCGGGCGCGATACTAAATCCGATGGAATTTATATACGCCGCGGCGCTTACCGCGTCTTTGCCCAGCACCGCAGCAGGCGAGTTGATAGCGAAGTATTCGCCAGGGCTTAGGATGCACGCCGCTACGAGCGCCATTACGCCCACGAGGCTCTCCATAAGCATCGAGCCGTAGCCGATGAAAAGGGTATGGGTTTCGCGCTCGACCATCTTAGGCGTCGTGCCGCTGGAGATCAGCGCGTGAAAGCCCGAGATCGCGCCGCATGCGATCGTGATAAACAAAAATGGAAATATCGGGCCTGCAAAAACGGGACCTGTGCCGTCGATAAATTTCGTGGTAGCAGGCATTTTAAGCTCGGGCGCGACGAAAATTATCGCGACCGCCATGCCGATGATGACGCCGAGTTTAAGGAAGGTACTTAGATAATCGCGCGGTGCAAGCAGCAGCCACACGGGCAAGATCGCCGCTACAAAGCCGTAGCCGATCGTAAGAAGCGCGAGCGTCTCGCCCTTTAGCGAAAAGACGTCGTGCCAATACGGATCGATCGCCACGTAATGCCCGCCCCAAAGCGAAAGCATAAGCAAAACAAAACCGATGATCGATGCCTCGCTGACCTTGCCCGGGCGCAAGAACCTCATGTAAATTCCCATGAATATGGCGATCGGTATCGTCATAGCAATCGTAAAAAGCCCCCACGGCGAGTTCGCAAGCGCCTTTACGACGACCATCGCCAAGATTGCTACGATGATCAGCATGATGAAAAAAATCCCGATCATCGCGATGCCGCCAGTAAGCTTGCCCATCTCATCTTTGATCATCTCGCCGAGGCTCTTGCCTCCACGGCGCGTGGAGAGCACGAGCACGATGAAATCATGCACCGCGCCTGCGAGCACGACGCCTACCAAAAGCCAGATCATGCCGGGCAGATAGCCCATCTGTGCGGCCACCACGGGGCCTACGAGCGGTCCGGCGCCTGCGATAGCGGCGAAATGGTGGCCGAAAAGGACGTATTTGTTCGTAGGGACGTAATCGCGCCCGTCGTTTCTGATCACTGCAGGAGTTGCGCGGCGATCGTCCAGCTCAAAGACGCGATACGCGATAAAGCGCCCGTAGAAGGTGTATCCGATCAGATAGATGCACGCGCTGGCCACTACGAGCCAGACGGCGCTGATGCTCTCGCCTTTATTTAGCGCAAGTACGCCGAAACACCACGCCCCTATGACGGCGACCGCCGCCCAAAGGATCTTTTGCCAAAATTTCATGCTCACTCCTCAAAGCTTAGCGAGCGGCTTGGCGCAGTTTGCCGTTTAATAAAACGACTTACGCCTTTAAAGCGGGGCTCGTTAAATAAAATTTAGTGCGTATTTTATCGGCGTTTTTATAATTTAAAGCTGAATCGCAAAATTAAAAAGAGCTCTTTCGGCGTTTAAATTTGACGCCTAAATTTTGAATTTCAAATTTAAAGAGCCGGCTTGGCGGCGCGCGAAATTTTAACATTTAATCACCCCAAATTTAACTCCGCAGCTCTTAGCCGTTACGGAATTTATCGCGGTTTAAGAAATCAAGCGATAAAATCCCATGATAACG
>CALHQN010000070.1 GCA_938036585.1 uncultured Campylobacter sp. | reverse complement strand
AATTTTTAACCTAAGCGCTCTGCGGATACGGCGTGAATTTAGACCGAACCTGTGCGACGCTCTACAAAATATATCATTAAAAAACCCTTAAAATTCAGCTTTAGAACGTAAAATTAAGTCAAATTTTTATCTACAATTATAGGGATTTAATATTCCTTTCGCTAAAATTCAGCTCGTTATTTCTTACTTCGAAAGGATAAAGATGTCTGATCTAAAACAGGATAGACGCGGCTTTATCGGACTTGCTTTCGGCGCGGTCGCCGCTGTGGGCGGCGTTTTTGCGCTGGGCGGTATGAAGAAATCGTGGGATCCGCTTCCTAGCGTGCGTGCTGCGGGCGTTACCACGGTCGATCTAAGTCCGATCAAAGAGGGCGAGCTTTATCAAACTCAGTGGCGCAAAAAGCCCGTCTTCATACTCAAGAAGACGACCGAAATGGCGCAAAACGACGCTCGCGACGTAGTGGTAGACGGCGCTAGATACACGCTTTGCATCGGGCTTTGCACCCATTTAGGCTGTATTCCTTACTACAAACCTTCGACTCAACAATTCATCTGTGCCTGTCACGGCGGAATTTTTGATGCAAGCGGGCTTAACGTATTCGGTCCGCCGCCACGCCCGATGGATATACCGCCGTTTAGGATAGATCAGCAGATACTCGTGCTAGGCGAGGAAGGGCCTGAATACAAGGCCCTAAAGCAGAAAGCTTAGGAGGCGCAGATGGCACATATTAGAAAAGCTACGGGGATCTGGGATTGGTTTGATCAAAGATTGGCCGTTACGAAATTTTTCAAAGTGATGGTAAGCGAGTATTGGATTCCTAAAAATATCAGCTTTCTTTGGGCGATGGGCGTTATTTTGATGACGCTATTTATAGTTTTGTTTGTTAGCGGGCTGATGCTCGTGATGTATTATAAGCCAGATGTAGGCTTAGCCTTCGATAGCGTAAATTTCACGATTATGAAAGAGGTCGAATACGGCTGGCTATGGCGACATATCCACGCGGTATCGGCGTCGGTGGTCTTTTTGATCATCTACATCCACACGCTGGTGGGTATCTATTACAGATCCTACAAACAGGGGCGAGAGATGATCTGGATAAGCGGTATGCTGCTTTTCATCATCTTTTCGGCGGAGGCTTTCAGCGGATATATGCTTCCTTGGGGGCAGATGAGCTACTGGGCGGCGATGGTTATTACAAATTTATTCGGCGGAATTCCCGTAGTGGGCGACGCGATAGTCGAGTGGATTCGAGGCGATTACGCCGTAAGCGATCCGACGCTGACGCGATTTTTTATGCTTCACGTCTGCTTGCTGCCGATCGTTACTATCGTGGTTTTGGCGCTGCATTTTTACGCGCTTAGATTTCCGCATGTAAACAACCTGGACGGCGAGGAGATAGACTTTGATCTCGAGGGCGAGAAGTATCTGCAGGGCAAAACGGGCGAAAGCAAGGTAATTCCGTTTTGGCCCGGCTTTTTGGCGAAGGATTTTTTCTACGTCAGTATCTTTATGATATTTTTCTTTTATCTGGTGGGCTTTCATTTCGATTTTGCGATGGATCCGATAAATTTCGAGCCGGCAAACAGCCTCAAAACCCCGACGCATATCTATCCGGAATGGTACTTCCTCTGGGAGTATGAAATTCTGCGCGGATTTTACTTCGACGTAGGACCGCTTAAGGCCGCCGACATCGGGCTTATCGCATTTGCATTCGCCGGAGTTTCGCTATTTTTCATACCGCTATTTGATCGCAGCAGCGTAGTAGCGCCCGCACACAAAAACAAGGCGTTTTTCATCTGGTTCTGGGTTTTGGTAATCGACATGATCCTGCTTAGCCTTTTCGGCAAGCTCCCCGCAGACGGTATGGAGCTCGGTATCGAAAATAAATACTGGGGCTTTGCCTTGTCGATCATCTATATCGGATTGCTCGTCGTGGTGCTTCCGTTGATCACGATCGCAGAAAGAAAGAGGGTCTAGCCATGAAAGAGATAAGAACCCTAATCTTAGTGCTTTTTTGTGTGGGAATTTTATACTGGTTTGTCGAACCTTACGCACACACCAAGCTTCATCCGCATGTAAGCCCCGCAAATTACGACTTTGCAGCAGGCGATATCGCGCTGGCCGCTCATAATGTCGAAGCAGCTAAACTGGCTCTACAAAGCGCCGAAAAAGAGGGCGATGCGACGATGATCAAAAACGCCCAAAAAGCGATAGACGAGGCCAAAAGCCAGCAAGACAAAGTTATACTTTTTTGGAATGAAGTCGATAAGATCGATCTTGGCAAGGGCGATGCCGTGCGCGGCGCGGAGACCTTTACCGGTGCGGGCTGCACCGCTTGCCACGGCGTAGAGGTCGCTTCAATCCCCGCTCCTATGGACGCGCAGGCCGCATCGCAGGCTTTCGGCGCAAATCCGCCCGATCTAAGCAGCGCGGGATATATCTACACCGATAAATTTTTAGCGGCTTTTATCAAAGATCCCGTAATGGCGGTGAAATTAAATCATAAATTTAATGACGAAGCGCCCTACCCTATGCCGCCGTTTGTTAGCGCGAGCGGAGAGGCGGATCAAGATATCGCCGATATCGTAGCCTACCTAAAATCCATAGCGCCGAGCGAGGATAAGCTAATTGACGCTAAAGTCGCGGCAGCTGGCATAAAAGCCGATGAAAATTTAACGCAAGCCCGGAGGGAATTTTTCCTCAACAAAGCCGTATTTGAAGATGCTTGCGTAAGATGCCACGACGTAAAATACGATAAGCTCCTAACGCAGGGCGACAAGGCGAGCGTAGCTAATTACATGGGCTCGACGCCGCCCGATCTGTCGATGAGCATACGATCGAAAAAAGCGGGCTATCTGCACGAGTTTATCAACGATACGCAAAAGATACTTCCTGGCACCTCGATGCCGCGCGTGGGGCTAAACGAGCGAGCCGAAACGCAAGTCGTAGCGTATCTGCAATCCGTAGGCGATAGCAAAAAATCGCAGCGCGAAGCTACGACTATAAATATTATGATCTATTTCTTGATACTTTCTGTTTTTGCAGGTCTTTGGAAAAGCAAAATTTGGTCGAAGTTGCACTAAAATTTTAGTAGTCGGAATAGAATCCGACTACTATTTTAAATTCCGTTATATCCTTAATTTCGTTAAATTTCATCTATCAAAAAGCTCTCGCAATTGAGAATTTAGCCGCTCTAGCGCTTTTATGATAATCGCTTTATTTATTACTTCTTAAGATTTTTCTACATATAATTGCTACTTAATTTTGAAATTTAATGTATGAATTTAACTTAAGAAGGTTTAAATGAAATTTTTTAAATTTGCGATTTTGGCTCTTATTTTTCCATTTTGCATGTTGCTGGCGCAGACCGATTATCGCGCC
>CALHQN010000069.1 GCA_938036585.1 uncultured Campylobacter sp. | reverse complement strand
GCTACTAAGCTTATCTCAAATAGCACTTACTCTATCATCCAAAGCGCCAGCACCAGTGGTGTGAAATCAGACTACTCTAAAATAGATATTGGGCTAAATCAAGCTTTTTCTTATAGAGATATCCAGAGGAGAAACTGGGGCAAAGAAGACTTTGAGAACAAGTATCTCTTTGGCGAAGATGCCTCAGCACTAAGGAAAGTGGATCAAACTAGCACCTATTTTTCATCTATAAATTCAAAAACTCCCATTAAGCCCATCGCGGCAGCAGATACTAAATTTACAAATTTAAATGACTACGCCTATGAAAAAACGATAAAAACTTCACGAGGTGACGTAGAGGTCTTTTTGGATCTTTATGACGATAATGACAAACTAGGCATAGGCAAGCTAGACGCAAAACGGTAGAATTTTTTGATACCATAAAATCCAAAAACGACGCTATACACAAACGCCTATATACGAACGGCGAATTTTTAGATGCCGATATATTAAAAAGACTGCGAGATAGCGGCGTCTATGAGGTTAGGGTTAGCATAAAGTTAGAAGATGATTTCGAAAAGCAAGCCGATGTTATAGAAAACATCGAAACCGCAAAGAAATATATAAAATGCGTCATCGTAGAGATGCCTGTAATTCATCGCACGACGGAGCAAATGAAAAATATAATGAGGCACCTGGACGCCGTAGGCATAGACGGGATGAATTTGCTGGAATTTTGCTTTCTGCTACATAACGAAAAAGAGTATATCAAACGCGGATTTTTGCTAAAATTTCCGCCGTTTGAAGTTTTTTATAACTATCGGTACGCGGGCGGTCTAGCGATATCAGGAAGCGAAACGCAGGCTTTGGCATTATTAAAATTCGCAGAGGATAAGAGGTTAAAAATGGGCGTGCATTATTGCTCGCTGGCAAATAAGCACCTCGGCCAAATTTACCGTCAAAATACCGCGTATCCGGCGGAAAAATGGTAGTATTTTAGCCCGAAAGATTATTTCCTAAAAACGGCGAAGGTCTTCGGCGAGGACGCGTATAAAGCAAGGAAAATTTTGCATAAAAACGATATAAACGAGTATAACCTAAGTGCCGAATTTAATTTCTTGGAATTTCACCCCAAATACGTCCCACTATTTGCGGATACGGGCGTAAAGATCGGGCTGCCTTATTACGTTACGGAGTTTAAAGAAAGTGACTTATTTCTTAGAGAGCTTAAAATAAAAGA
>CALHQN010000068.1 GCA_938036585.1 uncultured Campylobacter sp. | reverse complement strand
TTAATTAATTGAAGGCGAGTAACCAGTCGAAATGCCTGTGCATTTCCCTCAAAACGCAAAAAATCTTGTTTTTGCTGCTCATTCGGCATAGATTCAATATCCAGAACAAAGCTTCTGTTTTTTTTGAACCAGCTTTGAATAGCGGCTTCTCCTTGATGGCCAAAAGGAGGGTTTCCTAAATCATGTACTAGTCCTGCAGCAGCCAGCAAGGCAGGAATGTTTCTTTGATAATTCTCCACACCCTCCGCAAATTTGCAGTTAAAAGCAAGATTTATTCCAATGCTCCTGGCAATATTGGATACTTCATGAGAGTGAGTCAGGCGATTTCTGACGCTATCATTTTTGTCCAGAGGGAAGACTTGTGTTTTGTCCGCGAGACGCCTAACTGGCGTTGAAAAAAGAATTCGGTCATAGTCTCTCTCGATTTCTGTTCTTGTCTCTTTTGTTTTTCCCGATTTTGTTTTTGAGTTATCTGGAGATTTTCTTCTGCTTTCATTAAGAAGCTTGCTCCAAATTTCCACACCATTACTTTCTTGTGATTTTTTGTTCATTGAAGATCTTCCTTGGTTCTTGTTCAAAAATATTATTCCCACTCAATCGTCGCAGGCGGCTTGGAAGACACGTCATACGTCACCCGATTAATCCCCCGCACTTCATTAATGATTCGTGAAGAAACCTTTTTCAGCAGCGCATACGGCAATTCCGCCCAGTCGGCGGTCATGAAGTCGCTGGTTTGCACGGCGCGCAGGGCCACCACGTAGTCGTAGGTGCGGCCGTCGCCCATGACGCCGACGGATTTGACTGGCAAGAAGACGGTGAAGGCCTGGCTGGTGAGGTCGTACCAGCTTTTGCCGCTGTTGGGTTCGATGGTGGAGCGCAGCTCTTGCATGAAGATGGCGTCGGCCTGGCGCAGCAAATCGGCGTATTCCTTTTTGACTTCGCCCAGGATGCGCACGCCCAGGCCCGGGCCGGGGAAGGGGTGGCGGTAAACCATGTCGTGGGGCAGGCCAAGGGCCACGCCGAGTTCGCGCACTTCGTCTTTGAACAAATCGCGCAGCGGCTCCAGCAGTTTCAGGCCCAGTTGTTCGGGCAGGCCGCCGACGTTGTGGTGGCTTTTGATGACGACGGCTTTTTTGCTCTTGGCGCCGCCGGATTCAATTACGTCGGGATAGATGGTGCCTTGGGCCAGGAAGGTTGCGCCCTTATGGCCAGCGCCGCTGGCCTTGAGCTTCTCGGCTTCGGCTTTGAAGACATCGACGAAGAGCTTGCCGATGATTTTGCGTTTTTGCTCGGGATCGACCACCCCTTTTAGCCTGCTTAAAAACAGCTCGCTGGCATCGATCACGTCTAAGCTTACGCCGAGTTTGAGCCTAAACATCTCCTCTACCGCCTTGCGCTCGCCCGTGCGGAGCAGACCGTTATCGACGAAAACCGCTATCAGGCTCTGCGGCACCGCATGCGCCAAAAGCGCCGCTACAACCGAGCTGTCCACGCCGCCGCTTACCGCGCAAAGCACCTTGGCGCTGCCTACGCGCTCTTTTATTTTGATCATCTGCTCTTTGGCGAAGCTGCCCATATTCCAAGTGCTGGTTATTCCGCAGATTTCCTTGGCGAAATTTTTTAAAATTCTATCTCCGAACTCGCTGTGGCAGACCTCCGGGTGAAATTGCAACGCGTAAATTTTACGGATCTCGTCGCCGAATACGCACCACTCGCTCTCATCCGAGCTCGCCATCACTTCAAAGCCCTCCGGTAGGCTCTCGACCTTGTCCGAATGGCTCATCCAGACGGTAGAGTTGTCCTTAACGCCGTCAAAGAGCCTGGTTGCGCGAAGCAGCTTTAAAGAAGCTTTGCCATACTCTTTTTTACCCGCAGGCACGACGCTAGCGCCAAATTTATGCGCGATGAGCTGCATACCGTAGCAGATACCTAAAATTGGAATTCCAAGCTCAAAAATTTTATCGTCGCAAAAATACGCATCTTTGGCGTAAACGCTAGCGGGTCCGCCGCTTAAAATAAGGCCTTTAGGGTTTTTTGCTTTTATCTTATCGATCGGTGCGTCGTATGCGATCAGCTCGGTGTAAACGCCTTGTTCGCGCAAGCGTCTAGCGATCAGTTGGGTGTATTGGGAGCCGAAGTCCAGCACTAAAATGTCTGCCGTTTGCATGAAATTCCTTTGTAAAAATTTTTAAAAGTATAACAAAGCAAAGCTAAAAGTAGGCTATTTATCGCGTAAAATTCTAACGCTTCCTTTATCGCCACTCGTGCTATTAGCGTCCGTATTTTGGGCGGTAGCGCTAAGGCTCTGCTCGCCCTCCGAATAAAACGGCGGCGCTTTGTATCCGCAGCCGCTAAGCAAAACTAAGATAAAAAATGCTAAAATCCGCCTATGGAAAATGCAAGAGAAATAATAGCTCATATCAGAAAAGATCCTTTATATGCCAAGATGCGAGAAAGAAGCGAGTTCTTGGCGATTTTGCCGCTTAGTTGGCAAAGGCTGATCGCTTTCATCTACGTCAAAGATGGCATTTTGATGATAGCCGCGAAACACCCGGCGGGGCTTTGCGAACTAAAACGCGATAGTAATATAAATTTAATAAAAGACGTATTAAAGCGCTTTGTAGCCGCTAGAGAGACGGCAGAGCTTTGCGCCGCACGAGAGATAAAATTTTTCGTCGCAGATAGAGTAATGAGCAGAAGAAGGGCGCAAATTTATAAAGCTCATTTGCGCCGAAGCAGCAAAATTTTATCTTCAGAGCGCGCAAAAGGGGAGTTTAGAAACAAAATAAAAGATCCGAAAATTTATAAAATTTTTGAAGAGATAAGAGGGCTAATCCTTGCTAATAGAGGAGATTAAGAGCCTGCCTGCTAGCCCCGGCGTGTATCAATACTTCGACGCCGCGGGCAAGCTGCTATACGTCGGCAAGGCAAAAATTTTAAAAAATCGCGTCAAAAGCTACTTCTCTTTCACGCCCGCTCTTGCTCCGAGCCCGCGCTTAAGTGCGCGCATCGCCAAGATGATAAGCGAGGCTGTGCATTTAGAATACATCGTAACGCCCAGCGAGAGCGACGCGCTGATACTAGAAAATTCCTTCATCAAGCAGCTTAAGCCCAAATACAACATCCTACTGCGCGACGATAAGACCTATCCTTATATATATGTAAATTTAGACGACGATTTCCCGCGCTTTGAGATCACGCGAAAGATCATAAAGGGCAGAAACATCAGATACTTCGGCCCTTATTTTCACGGTGCGAAGGAAATTTTACAGACGCTTTACATGCAGTTTCCGCTCGTGCAGAAGAAAAATTGCGTCAAGGGCAAAAAGGCCTGTTTGTTCCATCAGATTGGGCGTTGCGCCGCTCCGTGCGAGGATAAAATTTCAAAGCAGGATTACGCGCGTATCGTGCAGAGCGCGCTTGCCGCCCTAAAAAATCCGCAAAAGATGGTGCCGCAGCTTCAGGATCGGATGGCGCGGCTTGCACAGAGCGAAAATTTCGAGGAAGCCGCGCAGATTCGCGATAAGATTGAAATTTTAAAGCAGATGAACGTAAAGGTCGAGGTCGATCTGGCAAAGCTCGATGATTTCGAGGTTTTTGCGATTGCCGCACGCGACGGGCTCGTCTGCGCCGTGCATTTTAGCATACGCGAGGGTAAAATTTCAGCCTCAAGCTCGCATATAATTAACTGCAAAGCTCCAAGCGCCGATGATATCGCAAACGCCTACAAGCAGATGATCTTAAGCGCCTTTCCTGTCGCAGCTCCCGTGGCGTGCGCTAAAATTTACGTTTACGACGAGTTTGACGATGCGGATCTGGTATGCGAAATTTTATCCAAACGCCACGAAAGAGCCTTTAAAATTTACGCGCCGAAAATCGGTGAGAAGCGTAAAATTTGCGAGATCGCATACCAAAACTGCGAGATCAATATCAAAAAACATCTAAAAACGCACGATTACGCATTTTTGCAGGAACTAAAGGATTATTTTGATCTTACGAATTTGCCGGTAAATATCGAAGTTTTCGACAATTCGCATATGTTCGGCGCCGCGCCTGTGGGAGCTATGATAAGCTTTCAAGACGGCGAGTTTA
Organism: uncultured Campylobacter sp.; assembly: GCA_938036585.1. Lineage (GTDB taxonomy): Bacteria > Campylobacterota > Campylobacteria > Campylobacterales > Campylobacteraceae > Campylobacter_B. The sequence continues at coordinate 11,087 of CALHQN010000068.1, read as the reverse complement.
ACAAACAAAACTACCGCCACAAGCACCTTAGTTCAAATAATGACTACGATCAGATGCGCGAGTATCTAACTAGCCGCGCGCTTAAATTTGACGAGCTCGCCGCACCCGATCTGTGGCTCATCGACGGCGGAACTGCTTTGTTAAACTTGGCGGAGGAAATAATCTGCAGCGTCGGAGCAAACGTCGATATAATCGCTATCTCTAAAGAAAAAATTGACGCCAAAGCTCACCGCGCAAAGGGAGCTGCGAAAGATAAAATTTGCACGAAGGGCGGGATTTTTTCGCTACCAACGGACGATAAAAAGTTGCAGTTTTTTCAGCGCCTACGCGATGAAGCGCACCGCTTTGCGATCTCGTTTCACCAAAAGAGCAAACGCAAGCTCGATCTACAAAGCTCAAAGCTACTGAGCTTGGGCGTCAGCAAGGGAAGCCTAAAGAGGCTTTTGGACTTTTACGGCGATTTTGAGAGCATTTATGCGGCGAGCTTCGATGAGATCAGATCGCTTACGAATATTCAAACCGCGGAAAAAATTTTAAATGACCATTAACGAAAACCTAACGCAAAAAGCTATATTTAAAGATTTGTTTAGTAAAATCCCAAATAACTTTGCAGGACGGCTAAAATCGTCTTCGCCGCGTGCGACGGAAGCGACTTTTACCCCCGGTTCAATAAATTTGACGTCGCTCAAACCGCGTTTTTAAGGATATTGTATGAACTTAAATACTACAAGTGCTCTCCGATTGGTCAGCGGTATCCCGCTGCTTTTAATCTTTGTCTTCGCCTCTTATTTTCTGTTTATCTCTGTGCGAGATTACGCGAGGGTCGGTATTTTGCAGCAGCAAATCACAAAAAACAGCAACCTTGCGACCCTTATGGAGCAGGTCGATAAAGAGCGCGGTATTACGTCCGCCTTTTTGGGTAGTGAAGGAAACCCGGGCATGGGCACCTTGCTTACCGGTCAGCGTAAAAGAACCGACGAGGCGCTCGAAAATTATAAAAAGACCAAGGTTGAAAACGAAAATGTCGTAATTAAGAAGATATTTGATTTTTTTGCTTCCGGCACTGGAAATGACGAATTAATCGCCGCTGAAGCCGAAATACAAAATTTATTAGCCGGGCTACCGCAGATAAGAAAAGATGTCGATGCTCAATCCAAGAGCTTTAGCGAACTTTTTAGCTCATACTTTCAGAAGCTAGACGATAATATCGAGGCGGTTCAAAGGGTTTTAAGAGAGGGTTCGGTAAGCTCGAATATTACGGTTTGGACCATTTCTCTACTTAATACCTACGAAGCGATAGACGCGACGGCCTCGGAGCGTGATTATATCATTGAATACATCATCGGAAGCAAGGCGATGAATCCGTCTCAGTTAAGAACGTGGGCGAATTTTAACCTAGCAAGTTCGCTTCCTAACTACTACTTCTTGCCAGAGTCTTCTGCAAGAAGCGCGATCTTAGAAATTTTAAACAATCCGGAATCGCAAAATACGCTAAGAGAGGCCGCGAAAGTTTCCGCGCTTTTGCAGCAAGAGGCCGATGAGGGGCATTATAGCGTTCCGTTTGCGGAGTGGTTTACGCTAACTACGCAAAAATACCAGATGCTAAGTAGTATTTCCAAAAAAATCAACGAAGAGCTTACGGTGCATGCCGATAAGTATTTGGCGGAAAGACTTAGAAACCTCTTCATCGCACTTGGAATTTGGGGCTTAGCTATCGTGCTTGTTATATTCGCTTTGGGTATCGTAAAGCGCCTAAGACAGAACGTTACCGATCTAGGAAACGTGCTTAGCCGAATCGGTGATCTTACCGATCAGCATGAGCATATCGACGTTAGAACGAGCGAGGGCGTTAATAAAGCCTACTCGCTTATCGAGGACGCGCTTGATCTGATTGCCTATCAAAAGGGCGCTGCCGAGGACGCCAACAAGGCAAAATCGATCTTCTTGGCCAATATGTCGCACGAGATCAGAACGCCGCTTAACGGCATTATCGGCTTTACCGAGCTTCTTAAAAATACGGATCTGGATGAGGAGAAGCGCGACTACGTTGATACCATCGAAAAATCGTCCGAAAACCTCCTGACGATCATCAATAACATCTTAGACGTTTCCAAGATCGAAAGTAATAAAGTCGAGCTTGAGGATATTTTATTCAATCCGATCCAAGACTTTGAAAGCGCCGTTGAAATTTATGTCGCAAAGGCCGCGGAGAAGAATATCGACATCCTGCTCTACATCGATCCTACGCTTGTGCACCACTTATACGGCGACATCACTAAGATCAAAGAGGTTCTTATCAACCTTATGTCCAATGCGGTTAAATTTACTCCTGAGCACGGCAATATCGTGGTCGAAATTTTAAGAGAGCCTAGCAAGTCTCCAAACGAAGCGATCGTGACTTTCAGCGTAGAGGATACCGGTATAGGAATTTCCGAAGATAAGCTTGCAAACGTATTTAACGCTTTCTCTCAGGCAGATTCTACGATCACCCGCAAATACGGCGGTACGGGTCTGGGACTAACAATTTCGTCCAAATACGTAGCGATGATGGGCGGCAAGCTTCAGGTCCAATCGACCGTCGGCAAGGGCACTAAATTTTATTTCACGCTCGCCTTTAAAGAGACGCAAAAGACCGATGCGGACGCGGTATTCGAGAGCATAAAAGGACTAAGTTTCGCGCTTTTGGCTGACAGCGCGGATGTTATGTATAACGACATCGTCAAAAACTATATCAGCAAGCTGGGCGGTAGAATTTCGATATTTAATACCGGCGCGCAGCTTCGCTCGGCGCAGAATAATAATAAATACGACGCTTTAATAACCAGATTTAAAAACTACGGCGAAGTCAGCAATATGTCGATCATGCCTACCATACTTACTTTAAAGCCTAGAGAGCTTCAAAGTATCAGTATCTCAAACCCTAGAATTTTTACCCTTACGGAACCTTTCAACCTAACCAAATTTATTAAGACGCTGGATAAAATTTCAAAATCCGGCATAACCTTAAATAGATCCGAGCCTTTCTTGTCTTCTACGCGCGAGATCAAGCTAGACGCCGAGGTCGAAAAGCCTATCGTAGATAAAAATGTCGTTCCGGATGAACTCATAATGGAGGAGCCTGCGGTAAAAGAAAGACCTATCATAACTCCTACAGTAGAGCAGCCTCGACATGCTATGTCGTCTGCGGACGAGCTGCGCGCGATTTTGCAAAGCAGAAAGCGCACTCACGATAAGCACGAGCATGAGGCGCCTAAACCGAAAGAGGACATCGCACATAAAGCTCCTAGCGCGGCTAAGGTAAAGAAAGAAGAGCCAAAGCCTGTAGAGCCGAATATCGGTACTTTAGATATCGAGGACTTGGGCGATATCAAAACCGAAATTCCTAGATTGGAGCCTGAGGAGCTGGAGATCAAAATGGATCTGCCTGAGGTCGAAATTCCAAATATCGAAATTCCAAAGGCGGAAATCCCTACCGCGCATACTCCTAAGCTAGACGCCGCCGAGACGATATCTTTGGATCTTTCGGACGAGCTAATCGATCTGGAAACTCCTCCTGCCGAGCCTAAGCACTCCGAAGCTAAAATTTCTGAGCCAAATTTAGAAGCGGACGACATCAAGATAGATCTGCCTAAAGCGGAGAGCAGGGCGGCGGAAGACGAGATCGAAATCGCTCCGATTGAGATTGAAATTCCAAAAGCGCAGCCGGTAGAGCCGCAAGCTCAGCCTGAGATTAAAACTCCGAGCGTTGAGCCTGATGAAGTCGAGATGATAGATCTATCGGGTATCGGCAAGGAAGAGCCTAGCGCTAAGATTGAAATTCCGGAAGAGAAAGAGGAAATTTTAAAATCCGAGGCAGAGATACCGTTGGCTCCGAAAGTAGATATAGAAATTCCGCTGGTTTCGCAATCGGAGTCGCAAAAGCCTGCTAGCGTAGAGCCTGAGACCAAACCTGTCGTTGAGGCAGTCGAGCCTATCGCCCAGTCTGTAGAAGAGGCTCCTGCGGTAGAGCCTGAAATCGAGCCTGTAAGCGTCAAAGTAGAGCCGGTCGTCATACCGCAGCCCGAGGAAGAGGTGATGGTTGAGGTTCCGGTCACCGTCTATGAGGATGTTCAGCAGGAAGAAACTATCATGGTCGAGGAAGAGGTCGAGGTCGAGGAAGAGGTCGAGGTACCGGTACCTAGAAATCCTGCCGACGATAACGTGCCGCTGGTAAATCGCAAATACGGCGCGAAAATTCTTATCGCCGAGGACAACGAGATCAATCAAAAGCTTATGAAGCATACGCTAAATAGCTTCGATATGAACCTAACGATAGTCGAAAACGGACTTTTGGCGCTAGAGGCTAGAAAGGCGAATAACGACTACGATCTTATATTTATGGATATTTCGATGCCAGTAATGGACGGTATAGAATCAACCAAGCAGATCAAGCAGTATGAGAGCGAAAATAATCTACGCCATATCCCGATCGTAGCGGTAACGGCTAACGCACTAAAGGGCGATAGAGAGAAATTTATGGCGGCGGGGCTTGATGAATACTGCACCAAGCCGATCAAAAAAGATATCTTGGCCCAGATGCTAGATAGCTTCGTGGGCGATAAGCGTTCCGACGCCGCTCCGTCAGGCGGTACTACGAAGCAGATCGTTAAGAAGCTGGTTAAAAAGCAGGTACCTAAAACGGTCATCAAAACCGTAAAGGTGCCAAAGACCGTAATGAAGATGGTTCCTAAAAAGAGCCTAGCTTCAAACGGAGGCGCTTCGGCGCAAAAGGCTAATGTCCCTACGAAGGATATCTTGGTATGCAAGGCAAACATTATGGAGAGCAAAATTTTTGCAAGCATACTAAAGCACCATTATAAGGACGTGGAGATTGCGAGCAACTTTGAGCAGCTCCTATCTATGGCGGCTGGCGGTAGCTATAAGCTAATTTTGATCGATAAAAAGTTATCGAATATGGATTTTGCGGCGCTAGAAAACTTAAGCCAAAAAGCTCCGGCAACTAAGCTGATATTGTTTTCTAACGATAGCGACGAAAATCCGATATTTAGCGAGGTCGCTACTTATAACATCACTAAGTCGGGCCTTGAGAAGCTCGCACAAAAATACATTAAAGGATAAGGTTTTAAATGAAAGAGTTAAAAGTTTTAACGGTTGACGACGATCCTATCAATCTAAAGCTATTAGAGGTTATGCTGAAAAAATACGGTAAATTTCAAACCGTCCTCCAAGCCAAAAATGGCTTGGATGCCCTTGCGGTGCTTGAGGTACAGCCTGTGGATCTGGTGCTGCTAGACATCGTAATGCCTGTGATGAACGGACTAGAATTTTTAGATAACCTCCACGCTAGAGAAAACATATCGCACATCCCTGTCATCGTCCTTACTACCGATGAGACCGCCAAACGCGAGGCGCTAAATAAAGGCGCTTATGATTTTATGACAAAACCCATCAACGACAAAGATCTGCAAAAAAAGCTAGACGACGTTATGAATATTATCGGCGATTAAATTGCCGATTTTTGTCCTCGTAGCTCAGTAGGATAGAGCGCAAAATTCCTAATTTTGAGGCCACAGGTTCGAATCCTGTCGGGGACACCATCCACCAAATTTTCCCCCTAATTTTAGTTTTTTGATTTTTTTGAAAGCCCTATATTACGGCTTTTTCAAATTTTTTCAAAAAAATTTCAAATGCTAAAAACGCTAGATTATACAGGTAGTTTAAGAGAAACTACTATATATTAAAAAATGTATAGTAGCTCTTAAGCTTGTTAAACTCTTTGGAAACTTTTATAATTTGTCCTATGAAACTATATTAAATTTTAAAGGATAAGCAGTTATGAAGGTTTTTTCTAAAATTAAAGACGATCCGTCTTTTAAAACGGACCCCGATAAAGTGATCAGAAATTTCTCCCTGCCTCATCGCAAAAATACTATGGTGGAAATGATAGATGAGCATATAGCAGTTAGATTTTACCGCTCATTTACTAAAAAGGGAATACAAACAATCCATAGGCACTATCACTATTCCTTGGGAGGAAAGCTGATTAAGTCTTTAGGTAATGCAGATGAGATAAGCCTAAGCGAAGCCAAAGAAACTCTTAAAGGTTTAATGATAGATGATTCTGCTAAGCTGACTCCTGCTAAAAATACTCTAGCAAGCGTTTATAGACAGTTTCGCAGACATAACGGCAATGTCGCATTAGCAACCTCTAAAAGACGAGATATGAGCTTTAAGGCCTTAAGGGATATTTGCGACAAAGATATAAACAAGATAAGTAAAAAGGATATTATGCCGATACTGGATTATTATTACGATAATGAGAAGTATGCCTCCTTAGAAATTTTATTCAAACTTATTAAAAGACTGTTCCGATATGCTCGTATAAGAGATATTTCTAAAAATCCATTATTTGCAGAAGAGGTGTTTAAGGACTTTTATAATATACCTCGCCATAGCGAATACCCATATATAAAAGATGACTTGGATTTAACCGTACTTATCAAATTTATTATGAATTATCCGCATCAAATCGGCGTTAAGAACGCTTTAATATTCGGACTGCTTACGGGGCTAAGAAGCTCAAATGTAAGAAATTTAACCCGTGAGCATTTAAAAATAGGCGATGATGGAGAATACTACTTACTATTCCCGCAAGATGAGAATAAGGTAAAAAGCAATGGAGATGAACATCTGGGACTTCCTAGAGAAGTAGGACAATGGCTGCAAAGGTTACACGCTCATAATAGTAGCTGCTTGCTATGCTTTGCCAATACGCAAGGAGAGGTACTAAGCGATATGACTCTAGTTAAAGCGCTTAAAACCTATGCTCCCGTAATAGCTAAGAATAGACTGGTCTTTCACTCTTTTAGAAAGATACTGGAAACCTTTGCATATGAGAAAATACATGAGAACAAGCTGGATCCTTATAGTATTGAACGTACCCTTTTTCATGCACAAAGAGAGATACAAAAGATTTATAACAAAGCTACGAATATTGAGAATACGCGTAGGGTTCTAACATGGTGGCTAGGTTATTTAAAGGGGTTGGGGTTTAAATTTTAAGGGGAGGGATGGGCTAAAGGATAGTTTCTTTGAAGGTTTACGCGGTTGTTGATTGAACAGAATACATCTGGCAAGCTTAAAAAAGTAATATATACGGCAAATACTATAGATAATAGCAAAGCTCTTGCCATAAACGGATAAATACTATAAACATACAGAGGATTTTCTAATATAGCTAAGTCTATAGAAAATAACCGGGATGAGCTTACTACGTATTTCAGATATTCTAAAGCTATTAGTAAGCCCATTTAATTCATTAATTCCATAATTCATGGGTTTCATATATAGGTAGCTTAAATTTCTCAACTAAATCAGCATTTTATCCAATTACAGGGATATTTTCTTATAAAAGCCTTTCTAGTTAAATTTTTCAAACTCATCTCTTTTATTCCTTTTAGGAGCATTCTTTGCTAAAGCAGCTCCTTATTGCAGATAGCAAATTCTGGGAATATTCTTATGCGGTCTTGCTTTGATAAGGTATTTAAATGTCGAGAGAATATAATCTAGCTATCCTCTCTTTAATCAAACCTAAGTAATGCCTTCATAATCAAGCCAATAATGCTTATAGCCCAACCAAATAATGCCTAGTTATCTCTACTCTTGAATGCCCCATATCTATAGATACCTGAGCTAGAGCTTCTATATGACTCATACCCTCTTTACGCAACTCCTCATATCTTTCTTGAGCGAAGTTATATCTAAGCCCATGTGTTCCTCTACTATCTGCTCCTGCTGCTTTTAGATCTTTTACGTAAGCATTCTTTGGGGCATAGTATCCAGATTCCTTAGCAAGCTCTAGTTGTCTTATAGTCTTATCGCTTAACTTTTTAGTACTGTAACATAAGCCGTTCTTACTACCTAGTATGGTTATGCTATTATCATCGTTGATTTGCCATTTGCTTGAATTGATAGCGTCATCCAGTCTTAGCCCCGCTTCTAATTGTAGCTTAGCGGATATATAATATAGTGAGCTTAATTGCATATTGCTTATGATTTTATGTGGGTTTTCATAGGCCCTGTTATAATGCCTTTTACGAAGGTTCATCCCCTTTTTCTTAAGCTCTTTGCGGACATCCGTAATATCTTTTCCCGATACGTTTAGCCCTAGCTTACTACAATTATCAAAGCTCTTAGCTAATGCCGATATATAGGTATTAAGCGTTCCGCCGCTTATTTCGTTTGCTTTTAGCAGTAGCCACTCTCTTGCACTGCTGGCATTGATGTTTTGCATTATTTTTTGACCGTGCCTAGTTTTAAGAAATTCTATATATTGCGTAGTTACGACTCTTAAGTTTTGAATGCTTTTAATGCTATGAGCGTATGTGCTCTTTGTATGACCATTTTGTCCTTTAAGCTTACTATTGCGCCTTACGTTACTTTTAGATATTCCGATACCGTTTGCTTGCTTCATAATCTGAGAGATAATAGCCTTGGCGTTCATTCTGGTGTGTAGAGCCACGATTATACCTTTATCTTTTTAATAGTCTTGCTACGCTTGATTTACTGGTTTGTATGCCGTAGTTTTTCCATAGGATATCTGCTATTTTTTGATAGCTATGGCCGCTTTTATGTAGGGATTTTAAGCAATCCTTATAATCTGCTATTTTTGATTTGGTTGGTTTTTTCTTTGGGCCTAGTAGCTTTTTATACTCTTTATTTACTACTTCGCTTAAAGCTCTTTTATCTACCTTCATATCTTTGTAATAGTGCAATATACCATTAAGTGCATTATCCGCTCTTTTCTTATCGTGCCTTGCTCTACTAATATATGAGATAAAGGTATTTACTAGACATATAAGCTCATTCTGATTAGTAGTTTCTTGAGCTTTATCGTTAAAGACCCTTATACCTTTCTTGACTCTTAAAAGATTTTCGTAATGCATATCTGCTCCTTTGCGATAGATTTTGTGGTAAATTTAAAGATTACCGATCTATTATAATGTAGAAAATAAAAAAGCTTGGAGATTCATTATTTTTATGTAACTTTATTGCCTTTCAATAGCTTCGTTGTTCTCACAAGGCTCTATTATTTTTTCAGAAGCGTCATCGCTTTTTTAGAAAAGACTTGGTGATAGAGAATGGTAGAATCTGATATTGCGGATGTTTTGAAAGACATAGGGGGTAGGGAATTGTGGGATAAGGCGTTCGTTTTTCGGATTGGGTTTTAATGTGGAGGATTCCAGGGTTGGTTTTGAGTGGAATATTTTGTTGAAGGGCGCGTGTGGGTTGGGCTTTGAAGGCATAAAGGGTGCGTATATGTTGTAGTTTATGGAATCAACCTAGTTCTTTTCAGGATTTTTAAGAAGAGTAAAGGTTGCAAGCGTAAAAACCCCATGTAAGGATGGAGATGTTTGCAGAATTTTGCCTATACTCATGCAAGCATTTTAAATTTACCGTATCAAAATTTAATCATTTGCCTAGCTATGGTTTTAAAATGTACGGCAACTTATGAGGCGGCGTTTTAAATGTGCCGCCTCATATAAAATTGCTAACATAAAGCGATATGCCGGCAAGGGGAATGAAATGCCGGCATAATTATAAGACATAACCCTTAAAAGGTATAGTCCTAAATAGCCCTTAACTCATATAAACCTGCATATCATCCTTGCGGATATCTCTTTGGTTAAATTCCAAAGCTTCCGAGTTATCGGCGTAGACGTTTAGCTGCTCGATGATCTTATTTACGGTATTTTGGCTTAAGAAAGCATTGTCTTTTAAAGCATCTTCTTGGCTGATGCTCGAGATGGTGTTTAGATTTGCAACGCCGCTAGGATTAAGAGCCGAATTAAGCTTGGATGTGCTTAAGTCGGCATCGTTGTAAAATTTTGAAACGATAGCCTTTAATTCATTCTTATCGCCGCTACCTAAAACCATATCCCAGCCGGATTTGGAATTTGAACTATCGCCGGAGCTTTTTGAAAGAGGTGAGATCGGGGCTTTATTATTTGCAGCCAAATTAGCATCTATCGCTAATGCAGCAGGTTTGGCACTAGCAATATAGGTTTTGCCGAATGCTTTATAGATATCCGCTGCCTTGATATTTAGATATTTACCGATATGAAATTCCTCTATGACATTATCCCTGTTGCTAAAAAAGCCTTTTACTTCTAAGATATCGTTCTTTGCATTAGGATCTGCCGGAGTGATGATGAGCTTAAGATCGCTCGAACCATTTTTACCAAAGTCATAGCGGACTCTTTTTACGGGATTTTTATATATGACCTTATCGTAGCCTCCAAGATCCATTATAGTTTTTGCTCCTCCGTCATAAATAAATACATTATCTTCCTTGCCCCCTACCATAGTGTTTCCACCGTCGATAGGTTTTACTTGCCCACTAATAAAATCGCTTCCTAGAATTTTGCCGTCTTTGAATTGAAAATTTAAATTTGTCCTTACATTGTAGTTTTTGATCAAGACGCTACTATTTGATAGCTTATCCGAGATGAGTAACGAATTATCGACTAAATTTAGATTAAATTTAACCTCGCTGCTTCCCATGTCTTTGAATTTAATTAAGTCGTTGTCTTTGAAATTTTCCACCATATCGTTTCCGTCACCCCTAGAAAAGACGAAGGTATTTTTGCCATTCATGCTGATGTCGGGATTACCATAGCTGTCATAGCATCCTCTTAGAGTATCAAGGATATTATTAACTCCGTTGCCTCCTATTAGTATATCATTCCCGTCGCCGCCTTTGATCTCATTATCCATATCGTTGTAGCCTTTTATTAAGTCATCTTTATTGGTACCAACAAGAGATAGTTGCTTAATATCTTCAAAACTTAGCTTTTCTCCGCTTGCAAATTCAAAATTCTCTATTATGCCAGAAGGTCTAATTTTATTATCTGCAATAATATTCTTTATAGCTATCGAGTCATTAGGAGAATTTTTAAAAGAGATAATCACATCATCATATTCATATAGGTCTTTGTTGTTACTCCTTTTTATAATCAGGTCGTTTTTGCTTATACCATTTTCGAATTTAATGGTATCATTTCCGTTTTCATCCTGGATTGAATCTG
>CALHQN010000067.1 GCA_938036585.1 uncultured Campylobacter sp. | reverse complement strand
GCTCGTGCCCAGATCGAGCGCTCGCTCAAACGCGCCGATGAAGCCCGCGCTGCAGTCGGGATAGCCGCTGCTGTCCTCCTGCACCACGCCGATGAAAATCGCGTCGCAGCGCTCCTTCTCGGCGAGCGCGGCGGCGATGCTCAAAAATACGCCGTTGCGAAACGGCACGTAGGTACTCGGTAGATCTGAAAACGCGCTCTCGCCGCTTGGCGATGGAATTTCATCGCTTCGGCTTGGCGGTGAAATTTGATTGTTTTGGCTTTGTGGTAAAATTTTACCCCCTGCGTGCTTGGGTGGAATTTTATCGCCCTGTTGCGACTCGGCTTCGCTTTGAGGTAAAATTTCGCCGTCTTGCGGTGAAATTTTGTCGTCGCGGGCTAAAATTTTGCCGCTTTGAGCCGAAATTTTACTGCCTTGCGGCGAAAACTCATCGTCCCCTAGTGAAATTTCACTGCCTTGCGTTAAAATTTCACCGCTCTGCACGCAGCCGCTTCGCGCGGAATCTGCACCGAGCGGAGCGTCCGCAGGGCTCGTCATGAAATTTGACGCAGTAAGATTTTGCCCGCCAGTCTCGGCATTAGTAGAATTTGCTGCGATAGAATTTTGTCCGTCTAGGCGGGCGCTTTTGGAATTTGTCGCGCTGTCAATCTTTGTGCCGGTAGAATTTACCGCACCGCAAAGCTCCGCCGCGCCCTTCCTGATCGGCAATGCGCCGTCCGTAAGGGCGCTGCCGCCGATCTGCGCGATGAAGCGAGCGTCTAAAATCAGCCTTTTTGCGACCCCCAAATCGTCGCAAATTTTACCGAAGCACTCGCGCTCCTTGTCCATCGTGCGCTGATCGTAGTCAAAGTGCAGCGCCACGATCTCGTAACCTTCGCGCTTGGCGATGTATGCGCAGGTCGCGCTGTCCATGCCGCCGCTGATCACGCATAAAGCTCTCATTTTCGTCCTTTTTTTGCTAAAATTATACGAAAATTTTATAAAAGAGGGGTAAAAATGATACTTTGCGAGCAGCCCTATCCCGAAATTTTGGACGCTATCGCGGCGGAACTGGGCGGCGGGAGCGTCGAGCTAATTTTCGTGCGCGGCGAGGAGATGCGGCGGCTAAACGCGCAAACGCGAGGCATCGATAAGGCGACCGACGTGCTGAGCTTCCCGCTCGATCCTGCGGCGTTTGCGGGCTTCGGCGGGGATTTGAGCAAGGAAAATTCCGCGCATGAAAACAGCGGCGATAAAATTTTAAATACTGCGAATTCTGCGAGTGAAAATTTTAATATCATAAATTCCGAAAATTCCGAGGGCGAAAGTTCTGACGATGAAAATTTAAAAAATGAGAATTTTAACGGCGGAAATTTCGCCCCCGCGCTGCTCGGCTCGGTCGTGATAAATTTAGACCTTGTAGAGCTGAAAGCCGCGCAGCTGGGGCACGGCAGGGATGACGAGACGGCGCTGCTTTTTACGCACGGCTTGCTGCACGTGCTGGGCTTCGACCACGAAAGCGACAGCGGGCAGATGCGCGCCAAGGAGTGCGAGATCATCGAGAAATTCTGCCTTCCAAAAAGCCTGATCGTACGAACGGAGGGAAGCGAGGAGTAAGCGCCGCGGAGCGGAAAGCGACGGATGAAAGCATGTGCGGCGGCGTAAAATCTGAACAAAATTTTAAAAACGCAGATATGAAAGCAAAAAATAAGCGACCCAAAACCGTAGCGATAAAAGGATCTTTTAGAGCAAATTCGCCATGATTTCCCGGCCAAAATTTGGCATACTTAAAGTTATCAATCGCAACTAAATGCGTTGCATGTTTTACTCGTTAATGGTAAATTTTCGTATTTAAATACAAATTTCTACAAACGGATGTTTGCGAAACTTTGTCTTTAAATTTACTAATTTTAATAGAAACCGCTTTAATGTTGTTTGCTAAATTTATGGAATCGATAAAAAGCAGATAGTCTTCATCTTTATATTTTATCGGTCCTAAATAAATTAGGGTA
>CALHQN010000066.1 GCA_938036585.1 uncultured Campylobacter sp. | reverse complement strand
GCCATCAAGGTGCTGCTGGAGGTCTGACGCCGTCCGACGGACCTGCCCCTGACCGCAGTTCACACCACTGGCCGCAGCCCACGACCTCTCGACGGTCGGGCTGCGGCCAGTGGTCGTCGTCGGCCGCGCCCGCGCGGCTCAGACGCGGGGCTCCGGATCCTCCGAACGATCCCGCCCCGGTACGGGTCGCGCCGTCATCAGCCGACGGCGGCCAGGCGCTCTGTCCTCCTCCGGCGGTTCCTACGGCGGACGGCGGAGACGGTGCCGGTCACCGCGAAGCCGATGCTGACCACGACGAGCCCGAGGCCCGCGAGGCGCACTGGGCGCGCCGAGTTGTGCTCGTAGTCCCACACCGCTTGGAAGTCCTCGACGCTGAGGAGGCACTCTTCGCCGTTGACCTCGACGGAGAAGCCCGAGGACGGCTGCCCCTCCTCCAGGCACGTGACGTCTGGTGCGGGGCCGAGGTGCTGGACGCTGATGAGCCCCGCCCCGACGGCGAACAGGACGAGGGCGGCGAGGAACCAGTAGAGGGGTTTCATGCCTGTAAGTCTACGGAGGACCCTCGGCCAGAGAGACGAGCGTCTCAAAAATCGGATCCGCGGTGCCGGCCGCGCGCTGCCGCGTATGGTGGGGCGGTGCCTGCCCAGGGCGGCATCTCCCACGTCTCCACATCCCGTCTTCATCGATTCCTCGGACTCCAGCTCGGAAGCGGATGAGCGCATGAACGACAACGGACCGGACAGTGCACGGGCCAGAACGGATCTTCGAGTTCTTCTCGCCGACGATGATGCCGCAGTCCGACGACGGTACGCGCGCGTGCTCGATCAACGTGCGGGCATAGCCGTAGCCGCCACCGCGGAGGACGGGGCGCAGGCACTGCGCGTCCTGGATCGGCGCCGCATCGACATAGCCCTTGCGGATGAAATTTAAAGCGGCGGTGAAGCTTCCGAAACTGCCTTGAAATCTATTTGTGGCGATCGCTACATGCGGCGGCACGCCCACGGCAAGCAGCGCAGGCAGCGATATCAGCCCGCCACCGCCTGCGATCGAGTCGATAAATCCGCCGAAAAACGCCGCCGCAAAAAGCACCGCAAACTGCCAAAGCTCAAGCTCCATTTTTGTCCTTTTCTCAAATTACGCAGACGGCACCCGCGAGTGTCTGCGAAAAATTCCTCGCAATTACGATCGCAAACTGCCCGTGCGCCGCAAAGTGCATACTAGCGCCTGTTATGATTCCATAAAATCCGAAAAATTCCACGGAATTCTAGCAGATTTTGCCGCATGGCTCCCGCTTAAATTTTATAAAATTTGTCGCGTGATTGCCGTTTTAGCTCCATGCAATTTATCGCGTCGTGCGCGAGTTGCAAAATTTCATAAAATTTAAGCAGCGAATCGCTGGAATTTTACCTAAATTTCGCAAGATGAGTCCTACAATTCAGCGCGGCTATCCGTGAAATTTGCAGAATTCTACGAAGCGATCTTTTGCCTGAATTCCATAAAATTTCGGCGCGCTGTACTCAAGACGCACGGCAAAATCCATAAAGCCAGCCCTACTTATGCGGCAAAACAGCGCAAAATTCCATCGCACACCCGC
>CALHQN010000065.1 GCA_938036585.1 uncultured Campylobacter sp. | reverse complement strand
GCGAATTTGACGAGCGAAATTTAGCCAAAATAGCCGTCACTCGCGGGCAGATAGAGTATGAATTCGCATTTTTGCAAGAGAAGCTAAAATCACGCGACATTAAGGCTTACGAGCGAAATTTAAGCGTAAAAAATATAGAAATCGCAAGCATTTTTAAAGAGGTCGAAGGCGGAATCGAGCCTTGGGAGAAGGTGAAAATTTAGCGCCGTCGCGCGATAGCGGCGACGAGCATACTCGGCTTATGCGGGCCAGCTTTTCCTGCGCGGCGCTGCTTTTAAATTTATCGGTTTCATACAAAGCTAAGCTTTGCGTAGTATCATATAGGATCGCGCGCCGTGCCGCTTCTGCGGCGTCGCATACGCCGCGATCGATCAGCGGCGTAACGTGGCGGATCAGCGCTAGCGTCATGATCTTGCCCTAAAGACGGAGGTTTACGCGGCTATTTAAGCCTTTCGTAGCTTTCGCATGAGCTTTTCCATATCTGCTCATGCTCCGCTACCGAGCTCATAAATCTATCCTTGCCGCCCAGCTCGCAGGCTTTTTTGTAGTACTGCACGGCTTTAACATTATCCGAGCCCTCGTAAAGACGCGCTAAATTTAAGCACGCAGCCCAGCTATCCGCGATATCCATGTCGCAGCCGCGCACATAGTAACCTATGCCCTTTATAGCGTCTTTGCGCACGCCTCTGCCTCCCATATACGCAGAGCCTGCGTTACTGCAGCCTATCGCGTGCCCGTCATCGCAGGCTTTGTCAAACAGCTCCGCCGCCTTTGCCTCATCGCGCGGCATCCCCTCTCCGCTTTGATACAAAATGCCTAAATTTACGCACGACTCCGCATCGCCGCCTTTGCAAGCTTTGACGTATAACGGCGCAGCCTTTAGCAGATCTTGCGGCACGCCCCAGCCATAATTGTAAACCTGTGCCAACGCCCCGCACGCCTTCACATCGCCCTTATCGCAGGATTTTGTAGCCCTGCTTATATCGTCTGCGGTGGCTACGAAATCAGCTAGTGCGAAATTTGCGGCAAGCGCCGCGGTAAGCGCTAGAGCTAAAATTTTATTTTTCATTTTCATCCTTTTCGGTTTTTTAAGATCGCGCGTTAAGCCTAAGGCGCGATTTATTACTGTGGCGTAGACTTATCGTCGCTAGCTTTGATCGCCTCGTAAATTTCATCTACGCCGCTTAGGTTTTGATCCAAAACCTCCCTCGCCTTTTTTAGCGTGCGTGATCCGAAAATCCCATCCTGCTTCACTCCGATGCTTTTTTGGATATATAAAATTTTCTCTTTTTGCGAAGGCCCTATCTGCGGCGCGCCGCTCTGCGCCGAAATTTCAGCGCCGGATCCGTTTGTATCGACGGCGGCGACAGAGTTCGCGTCCGTCTGCTCGCCACTTTTCAAACCGAAATTTCGTGCAAGATCAAATCTCGCGTCAAGCTCGTAGAGGCTAGGCGCGTATCCAAGGCTTGCCGCGATGCCGTAAAACGCCCCGAGCAGGCAGCAAGCGATCAAAATTTTACGAAATTTAACGAAGGCCTTTTGATTTTGCATACCCGTTCGGTATTCCGCGGGTACCTTGCGCCTGCGAAACATCGTAACGAGCGCGCTAAGCGGAGTAAGGACGCACCAAGACGCGACCAAGCAAATCGCCAAAAAAGCGGCGCCGTAAAGCGGAGTGAGAAGATAGCGCGAGGTGAAATTTTCTCCAAAAAATCCCGCCGTAAAAACCAGCGCAAAAAGCCAAAATAGCGAGCCGAGACCGAACCAAACGACGGGCGAATAAACGGGCGAAATTTTATTTAGGCACCTTTTTAGCGCATCTCCCAGCTGCTTTGCGGCTTGCTGCGAGATATATCCGTCGCATGCATCCGCCACGGCGTCTTTCGGCTCGCCGCCCTGCTTTGCAAGCTTCTTTAGCGACGCGTCCAAGGCGGGCTGCTCGGCATAGCGATTAAAAAATTTAAACGCTTCGGCGCCGCTTATCTTGCCGTCCGAGCCCATATCGTTAAGCATCGCAAGCTCGTCCGCAAAAAGATCGTCGAAAATCGCGGGCCGTATAAATGCAAGTAGCGGATCGCCGAAGCCCGCCGCCTCGTATCTTTTACCCAAAAGCTCAAAGCGCAACTGCGTGATCGTGTGGCTGCCTATGTAAATAAAATCGTGCTCGCCGTCGCCGCCCTGCTCCTCTTTTAGGCGAAACGGGATCTTTTGCGACAGAGACTCGCACGACTGATTGCATAAAAACTCCTGCAGCTCCTGCGCGTAAACGGCGGATCGCACCTGCACGCCTACTTTAGCCCTTGCGTGGGCGCTTACGTTTCTTATATACATAAAGTAGCCCTGCCCGCCGCAGCGATCGCACTTGATGTATCCGTCGCCAAAGCACGCGGAGCAGCTACGATGGCCGCTGCCATAGCACGCGCTGCATACTTGCGTGCCGCTTCCTCCGCATACGGAGCACGCTTCATACCTGTATGCGGTGCTCGCGCTTCCGTCGCTACGGTACTGCGTATATGGGCGGTTTTGCCCGCCGCTGCCGCCGCAATTAGGGCAGCTTTTGCGCCCTCGCCCTCCGCAGCTCGTGCAGCGCACCTTGCCGCGACCGCCGCATCTGCCGCATCGAACCTTGCCGCCGCCTAGGCAAACGCCGCATTTTTGAAACGCGCTAAAGGGCTTAAAATCGTAATACTTCACGGCATTATCCGCCGCAGCTACGCCGCTTTGCGGATCCGATCTAAATTTGGAAAGTAAAATTTCATGCAAAGACTCGCTATGACGCGCATCTCGCAGGCAGTCTTGGGTATGGTTTTGAAACTCTTGCAAATCGTCGCCGAAATGGATCTCCGCCTTCTCTCCGCCCGTTATTTCGCGCTCTTTACACTCGCCGTAAAATTCCCACGAAGCGTCTAAATAGACGCGAAAATCGTAACACTCGGATGAAATTTCTTTTAGATCGCCGCCGTCCGCGCCGCCGGCGCGAACCTCAGCGTTGAAGAGGCCAAGGCTCGTGTCCTGAAGGGCAGCCACCCCCACCACTGGCGCGTTTTCCAGCTCGCTTTCATCCTCATGCAGCTGCCCGCCCTCGCCGATCCGGCTGCCGAGCGGCGCTCCGGAGCCCTCGCCACCGTCGAGCTCCTGTTCTTCCCCACCGGTGGCGGCAAGACCGAGGCCTACCTGGGGCTGGCCGCCTATGCCTTCGCCATCCGCCGCCGGCAGGGCCTCCTCGAGACCCCGGACGGGCCCATCGACGGGCGTGCCGGCGTCACCGTCCTCATGCGCTACACCTTGCGCCTGCTCACCTCCCAGCAGTTCCAGCGCGCCACCACCCTCGTGTGCGCCGCCGAGCTCGCCCGCCGCCAAGACCCCACCACCTGGGGCAGCGAACCCTTCCGCATCGGCCTGTGGGTTGGCACCGCTGTGTCCCCCAAACGCGTGAGCGAGGCCGCCGAGGAACTCCAGCGACTGAACGATCAGGGCGGCAGCGGGGCCGGGTACCGCTTCTCCGCCCTCCAGCTCGGCCACTGCCCCTGGTGCGGCCGCACCCTCACCCCGGGCGACGTCAAGATCGGTCCCACCGCCGGGAACGCCGACCGCGTCATCCTGCGCTGCTCCGACGAGCTCGGCGAGTGCCCCTTCTCCGAGGGCGACGGCAACGTGCCCGACGGGCTGCCGGTCCTGACCACCGATGAGGAGATCTACCGGCTTGCCCCGGCCTTCGTCATCGCCACCGTCGACAAGCTCGCCCGCCTCGCCCGCGAGGGGCACGCCGCCACCCTTTTCGGGCACGTCGCCCGCCGCTGCGGGCGCCATGGCTACGTCCCTCTCCTCGACCACCACGGCAGCTCGGACTATACGGGCTGCACCCTGGCGGACAACGGGCGCCACCACGCCAAAACGGGTCTGCCCGCCGCCACGGTTCGTCCCGCCACGAGGCTCCGCCCACCGGACCTCATCATCCAGGACGAGCTCCACCTCATCACCGGGGCGCTGGGCACCA
>CALHQN010000064.1 GCA_938036585.1 uncultured Campylobacter sp. | reverse complement strand
AACATCTGTAAAAATTCCATCTTTTTCATCTGTATATCCCAAAATAAAACTTTTTCCTGCAGTTAATACGGGTGTTTTATAATCATCACCATACTCTGTGCTTTTGACAATATATTTTGAAGGTTGCTCGTATTTCAAAACATCTTCAAATTTAGATTTTTGCCAATGTTTTGGGATTTTATTTCTCATCAAATAGTCTCTTTTTTATCATATATTTTAAAATCAAAACAACACTCCTTTTTACGCCACTATCGCCAAATTTAACTCATCAAGTAAATTTTCAAAGTCCTTAAACATCTTTTTTGCCTTAAAAATTCCGCCCCTATCGCCTAAAAACTCCTGTATATCGTTTGCGTTTAGGCAAGAGTTGGTAACGATAAAATCTTTAATAAGACGCAAAAACTCAAGCTGCTCGGCGCTAAATTCTAAACCGCGCTTTTTTTGCCTGCCAAGCCAAAGCTCAAAACGTGCGTTTGCAACCGAGCCAAACTCGACTAGCTCCGCGTCTTTGCCGATAGCAAATTTTACAAGCTGGATTAAATTTGTTAAGCACTCAGTAATACTCACCTTTTTTACTTTTACTCTCTCTTTTTGCACCACAAAAAATGCCTCCCAAATTTGCTCAGGGTATAAAAGCGAACTTTTTAGCGCGTTATCTAGCTCTTTGATTAGCGCATATGTGAGCGGTGCGCGCTTGTAGCTTGTATTGTAGATAATGCTAAGGGCGTTTAGCTCGTCCTTATGAGTATCTATAAAATTCTTGAAATTTACTATTAGCTCGTTTGCTTTTTCTATGCTAAATTCCGCGCTTAGCACTTCATCTATCGATACTAAGTCGATATATATTTTTGATTTTGCGCTAACATCAACCAAAAGCGTCCGCAAAGCGGGCGAATTAAACGGAGCTACGGCGGTATCTTTAAGAGCCGTTATCTCATCGTAACTTTTATCATAAATTTTATCAGGATCAAGGGTGTCTAAAATTTCGTTGGCTATGTTTGATAGGGTTTTGCCCTCAGTTAGGGCTTTGATACGATCTATATCATCTTTATCCGCGTTTGCTTCTATTCGCACGATCCTACCCGCTAGGCTTGAGAGAGTATCTTCGCTTATATCTCCTTTTACGACGTTTTCCAAAAGCCTTTTAAGGCTTAGGCTCTTTTTTCTTTCAAGCGGGGCTGAAAGGCTCTTTTTATTCTCGGTAACGCCGACCGCATCTATGATGTAAAATTTATCCTTTGAAGTAGCATTTGGAGTGATGGTTTGCAAGTCGTTTGGATTTATAGTCCTAACGCCGCGCCCTTTCATCTGCTCATAGTAAATTGCCGATTTTACATCGCGCATAAAAATTATAACTTCAAGCGCTTTTATATCCGTTCCCGTGGCTATCATATCGACGGTTACGGCTATGCGAAATTTCGGATCTACTTTAAAAGCTTTTATTAGGCTTTCCGGGTCTTGGTTGCCGATATTGTAGGTTATCTTTTTACAAAACTCATTCCCTTCGCCAAAGACTTCTCTTGCGTATCTTGTGATATTTTCTGCGTGGTTGTCATCTTTGGCGAAAATTAGAGTTTTTGGGACGAAATTTGGCTCGCGGTTGGGAAATAGCTGAGTGAAAATGGCGTTTTTATAGCACTCTAAAATGGTTATGATCTGATTTGGCGATAAAACCGAGTAGTCAAGCTCTTTTGAAGAGTATTCCATATCTTCGTCTAGGCTTTCGTATCTTTGCTCTCTTG
>CALHQN010000063.1 GCA_938036585.1 uncultured Campylobacter sp. | reverse complement strand
AATTTAATGCACAAAATTTTACAAGCGCTCTCTTCAAATCATCTCAGCCGAAAAATTCTTAACTTCGCGCTTGCGGCTCGCGAGTTTTGCGCGAGCTCCTGCGCATCCGCGGTTAGCGGACTTTTGGTTAAAATTTTCCCTAAGGAGTGATCTCCGCCGCATTCGCAACGCATCACGCCGCTTGGGCAGATACAGCTGCGCTCCCACTGCTTAAAGCGCATCTTTACGATGCGATCTTCAAGCGAATGAAATGAGATTATAGCGACATTTGCATTAGTTAAGATTAAATCGCGCGATTTTTGCTCGATGAGATCAAGAAGGCTTTTTAGCTCGCCAAGCTCGTTATTTACCTCGATGCGGATCGCCTGAAACGCTAGCGCGGCGAGGCTGATACTACGCCCTTTAACGGGCTTTGTTCCAATCAAATTTGCTAAAGCTTTAGCGCTTGTTAGCGGCGCGTTAGCCCGTGCAGCAGCTATTTTGGAGGCGATTGCGTTAGCATTTGTTAGCTCGGCGTATTCGCGAAAAATGCGCGCGAGTTCAGCTTGCGAGTAGCCGTTTACGACATACACCGCATCCAGCGCCGCGCCCGCGTCCATTCGCATATCCAGCACGTCGCTTTTGGTAGAAAAGCCGCGCGAGCTTTTATCCAACTGAAGCGACGAAACGCCGATATCGGCTAGAATTCCGCGAACCGAGCGGAGTTTTTGCTCGGGTAGAATTTTTAAAATTTCGCTAAATTTAGCGCCTAAATTTTATAAAATTTTGCCGCTTAGCTCCGTGAGCGAGCGCGTAGAATTTGGCTTTAATCTATTTTTGGTTATAATCGCGCCAAAAACTACAAGGACGAACGTGAAAAGTTTGATCATCATCGGGCGCCCCAACGTCGGCAAGTCGAGCCTTTTTAACCGCCTAGCGGGCGCTCGCATCGCCATCACGAGCGACGTTGCGGGTACGACGCGCGATACCAATAGAGCCGAAGCCGAAATTTTCGATCGTCGCGTGCGCGTGATCGATTCTGGCGGCCTGGACGACGCCTCCGAGCTGTTTGCGCGCGTGCAGGCTAAGACGCTAAGCGAGGCAAAGAGCGCGGATTTGATAATCTTTATGACGGACGGCAAGCTGCTTCCGAGCGATGATGAGCGGCGGATATTTTTCTCGCTGCAGAGACTTGGCAAGCCCATCGCCCTAGCGGTCAATAAGATCGACGGCAAGCGCGACGAGGAGCGCAGCTGGGAGTTTAACGAATTCGGCGTTAAATTTTTCCCGATCTCCGTTTCGCACAACAGCGGCATTGATGAGCTCAAAGAGTGGATCTACGGCTTTTTAGACCCTGCGCCCGCGCAGCAGGACGAGGATGAAATTTTTGATGATTTTATAGAGGGCTTTAACGACGAGGGCGAGCCGAAAGAGGGGCGCGACGAGGAATTTTACGCTAGTAAAACCATCGGCGTGGGTATCATCGGGCGGGTGAACGTCGGTAAATCAAGCCTTCTAAACGCGCTTGTCAGCTCGCAGCGCTCGGTCGTGAGCGATTATGCGGGCACGACGATCGATCCGGTAAACGAAAGCACGGAATTTGAAGGGCGCACGCTCGAGTTTATCGACACGGCGGGCATTCGTCGTCGCGGTAAGATCGAAGGCATCGAGCGTTTCGCGCTAAATCGCACCGAAAAAATTTTACAAAACTCCGACATCGCGCTTTTGGTGCTTGACGCAAGCGAGCCGCTAAACGAGCTGGACGAGCGCATCGCTGGGCTTGCGGCTAAATTTGAACTCGGTCTCATCATAATTTTAAACAAATGGGATCTTTGCGAGCGCGATTACGACGAGTTTTGCCGCGATCTGCGCGATAGGTTTAAATTTCTTTCCTACGCGCCGATTATCAGCGTCAGCGCGACGGATAGGAAGCGGATACATAAAATTTACCCGCTCATTTTGGAGGTTTATTCAAATTTCACGCGCAAGCTCGGCACCGCAAAGATCAATGAAGCGGTAGAAGTCGCGATAAAGGCGCATCCGATACCTCGCGAGCGGGGCAAATCGGTTAAAATTTACTACGCCGCGCAGATCGGCTTTGCGCCGCCGAAGATCGCTCTTGTAATGAACCGCCCAAGTGCGCTACATTTTAGCTATAAGCGCTATTTGATAAATAAGCTGCGCGCGAGCTTTGCTCTTTCGGGAAGTCCGCTAGTGCTGCTGCCGCGCAAAAAAGGGGAGAGCGATGAAGAGCGGTAATATCGTACTCATCGGCTTTATGGGAGTCGGCAAGGGCACGGTAGCGCGGGCTCTGGCTGCGCAAAGCGGGATGTTTGCGCTTGATTGCGACGATATGATCGAAAGCTACGCCAATAAAAAGATCGGGCAAATTTTTAAAGAGCAGGGCGAGCAGAGCTTCAGAAAGATGGAAGAGGACCTTGCGAAATTTTTAGAAAAGTCCGTCCGCTGCGCCGTGATCTCCACCGGCGGCGGCTTTTACGCCGTGAAAAATTTAAACAAAATCGGCACCGTCGTGTATCTGAAATCAAGCTTTGAAGGGATTATTGAGCGCTTAAAAAATAGCGAAAACGCGGAGAAAAAATTTGCCAAGCGCCCGCTGTTAGCGGATCTGCAAAAGGCCGCGGCGCTGCACGCTCAAAGAGACGGGGTGTATGAAAAAAAGGCAGACATCGTAATCGACGTCGAAAATAAAAGCGTAAAAAAGATCGTAAAAGAAATTCTATCTGCCTGCGACGGGCTAAATTTAAAAGGAAAAAAGATGTCTAAGCAGAAGTGCTCTGGCGGCGGCAAAAATTCCGAGCCGCACGGCAAAGAGGGTAAAAACGATAAGCTTAAAAAGAAAGAGGCTCTAAAGCAAAAGCTGCGCGAATTGATCGAGGGCTTAGAGCGCGAGGAAATTCCAAAGCGGGTGATCGCGTGGCACTTCGATCTTTACGAGCCTTACGCGCTTGAGCTGGCGGGATCGAGCAGTTATGACGCGGATGACGACGACTGGGCGTGCGAGGACGAGGATGAGTTTTATCCGCAAAGCTCGCGCTTGCAGCTTGAATTTTTAAGCGAGCTTTCGTGGCGACAGGTTTTAAAACTGCTCGTACAGGCTTTGCGCGAGCTGCGAGAGCAGATGCCAGATGCAAAAATTTTTAAGTGCAAGCACATCGCTGCGGGCTTCGTAGACGGCGATCTGATTTTGATTTAAAGGAGCAATGATGAGAATTTTAACGGGTCTTCAGCCCAGCGGCAAGCTGCATTTGGGTAACTACTTCGCGAGTATCAAGCAGATGGTGGATGCGCAAAACGCGGGCGAGCAGATGTTTATGTTTATCGCAAACTACCATGCGCTCACGTCCGTAAGCGACGGCGCAAAGCTAAAAAACTCCACTTACGAGGCCGCCGCGGCGTTTTTGTCGCTGGGGATCGATCCGAAAAAGACGGTGTTTTGGGTGCAAAGCGACGTGAAAGAGGTGCTGGAGCTTTACTGGATTTTAAGCGGGTATGCGCCGATGGGGCTGCTCGAGCGGGCGCACGCCTACAAAGACAAGATCGCCAAGGGTTTTGAGAGCAAACACGATCTGTTTAGCTACCCCGTGCTGATGGCGGCGGACATCCTGCTATACAGCGCAGAGGTCGTGCCCGTGGGCAAGGATCAGATCCAGCACGTCGAGATCGCCCGCGACATCGCGCTTAAATTTAACAACGCCCACGGCGAAATTTTAACTATTCCGCAAGCGCGCGTAAACGATGAAGTGGCGATCGTGCCGGGCACGGACGGCGCGAAGATGAGCAAGAGCTACGGCAATACGATCGATATTTTCTCAGATGCCGCGACGCTAAAGAAGCAAATTTCAAGTATCGTAACGACCTCCGAGCCGCTGGAGGCACCTAAGCAGTGGCGCGGATGTAATGTCTATAATATCGCGAAGCTGTTTTTAAGCGAGGCGGCAGAACAAGCGGCGCTGCGGGCTCGCTACGAGCGCGGAGGCGAGGGGCACGGGCACTTCAAGGCGTATCTAAACGAGCTCGTGCTTAGCTATTTCAAAGACGCGCGAGATAAATTCGAATACTATCAAAGCCACCGAGAAATTTTAGATGAGATGCTAAGACAGGGCGCGCAAAGGGCGGCTGCGACGGCTGCTTCATTGATGCAAAAGGTTCGCGCCGCCGTGGGGATTTATCGCTAAGGAGAGTGAGATGACGGATTACGCTAGAGAAATTTTATCTGACGGCAAGCTGCTTCGGCAGAAGCTGGAAATTTTTTTGCAAACTCCTAGTAAGGTTGAAATTTACGCACGCGCCTGCGAGAAATTTTTCGCCGCGGGTAAGCAGCGCGAGTTAAATTACGTAAGTACGTGGAGCTGGTGGGGATTTTTCGGCGCGCTGTTCTTTTTTCTGTACCGCAAGGAGTATAAAATTGCCGCAGCCCTATTTGCCGTTATGGTAATTTCTTGCTTCGTTCCGTTTTTGGATGGACATGATAGAACTATAGGAACGGCGATTAGCGTCAGTAGCGGGACTATGGCGAAATATTACGTTTGCGATAGTTTTGTTTCATTGTTAGATAAACAGGACGATGAAGCCCTAAGACGGGGCGGCGGCGTGAATAGATGGGCAATATGGCTCGCGGTAATATTTTACGCTTTTGTCGCAATTGTGTTTGCGCTAATAATTTCAAACGGCGGCAAAATTCAGTAGTTTTAAAGGGCTTCCGCGCTCAAAATAGCTAAATAAATTTTAAAAAGGAGTAAGAGTGAAAGCGATCGTAACGGTGATCGGCAAGGACAAGGTTGGCATTGTAGCGGGCGTTTCGGCCAAGCTCGCGCAGCTTGGGC
>CALHQN010000062.1 GCA_938036585.1 uncultured Campylobacter sp. | reverse complement strand
CGTAGCCCGCCGCGGGAAATAAACAGGTCTGGATCATGAAGCTCCTTTGATCTTTTTTTGAACTTTTATTATAATGCAAAAAAGATAAAATTCCGCAAAGGAAAGCCTTGAAAACGATTGAAAAAGAGATCAGCGCCTCGCAGGAGATCAAAAAATCAAGCTTCATCGCCTATCTAGCGCCGCTAGCGAGCTTTGAGACGCTGCGTGCGCAGTTGCGGCAGCAGCATCCCAAGGCGCGCCATATCGTCTGGGCGTATCGCGCGCTGAATGAGCCCGGGCAGATCGTAGAAAACTCAAGCGACGACGGCGAGCCCAAATCGACTGCGGGCGCGCCGTGCCTAAACGCGCTTCGCGGCGCCGAATTGATTAACGCCGCCGTGCTCGTGGTGCGCTACTTCGGAGGCATCAAGCTAGGCACCGGCGGGCTGGTGCGGGCATACGCTAGTAGCGCAAATGCCGCGATATACGCCGCTGCGGACGCCGCAGAGCTAGTGGAATTCGTGCTGCGTAAGAAGTGCGCGTTTTTCGTGCCGTTTGCGGCGGTGGCTAAATTTGAACATTTTTTAAAAAAATCGAGTTTTGTTTATGAAGCGAGCTTTGGTGCCGCGGGAGCAGAGTTTGGTGCGGAGCTTAGCGCGGAGGAATTTGAAAAATTTATGGGCTTTGCGCAGGGCTTTACGGCGCCCTTTAAGATCACGCAGATGCCGAAATTTTAAAGCTTGGCTTTGAAATTTTAAGCAAGCGCCGCTTTAAATTTAACCCTTTTTAATGGGCTTTGCATTAAAATTCCCTTTTCAAGGAGAACGCGATGATTTACGAAGACGAGATGATTTACGTGGAGCGCGAGGAGCACGAAGTGCCGTGGGTAAAGGTCTTTACGAAGGCGAAATTTAAAGAGCTTAGCGACTGCGACGAGGCGACGCTGGCGCATCTGTGGCGTGCCGTGCTTCAGTGCGAAAAGAGCCTGCGGGAGTTTTACGCGCCCGATAAGATCAACATCGCAAGCTTTGCCAACTATGTGCCGCGCGTGCATTTTCACGTCCAGGCGCGCTTTAAAAACGACAGCTTTTTCCCGGAGTCCGTCTGGGGAAAAAAGATGCGCAACGGCAAACTCGATCTGCCGGAATTTAGCCAATTCGCAGAAGTTCTGGCGGCAAATTTAAAGATGGATTTCAGATGATAGGCGCTCTTTCTAAAAAATACCTAAGCCTTTTCGCGCTTGCTTGCTGCGTCGCCACCTTTGCGTTTTATCTGCGCTTTAAAAGCGAGGAAAACGAGATAAAAATCAAGCAGCAGTTCGATTTTAGCGCGAGTTTGTTTGAAAAGATCGTGGACGAAGAGAAGCTAAACGCCTTTGCGATCTCGCTGATTTTGTCGCAGAACAGCGACGTGGTGCGCTGTTTCGAGAGCGGCAAACACGGCGAGTGCATGGACGTGACGAAAAAATACAAAGACATCTTAAGCGCGGTGCCCTTTTACACGGGCGTGAAGATACATTTTCACACGCAAAACATCAGAAGTCTGGCCAGAAGCTGGAGCGACGAATTTTACAACGACGATCTGAGCTCCTTTCGCCATTCGCTTTTGCAGATCCGCCAGAGCCTGCTTCCTAAAGCGCTTGTGGAGATGGGGCGATGCGGGGTTTTTATGCGCGGAATTTCGCCTGTTTTTAGCGACGGTAAATTTATCGGAAGCGCCGAGATAATGCTCGATTTCGAGCATGTCATCGCGCAGATCAACCGCATGGGAAACGATATTTTTATCCTCGTAGATAAGAGGTTCGAGACCGACTGCTTTTACGATAAAATAGGCGTTATCAAGGACTTTATCGTCGTAAATAGCGCGCCGGATTACGACGTTTTGTCGATTTTGGCGACGCTTGATTTTGAGGCGCAGAGCTTTATCAAAAAGGACGGCCACTATTTTTACGTGAGGGCGTTTTCGGACGAAAACGGCACGAAGCTGGGCTATATAATTTTGCACCGCGAAGGCTAGCGGCGGGATTTAAATTTAGGCGCTTGCCGCTTGTTTGTTTCGTCGCGGCGGCGGACGCGGTGCGGCGCGGACGTTTTTAATTTGATCGCAAGATCGCGGAAATTTACGCTGAAATTTTAAATTTTAAAAGGAGCGTCGGTATGAAATTTTATAAATCTTTTAAATTTAAAGCCCTGGCAGGCACGCTACTTCTAGCGGCGATACTCTGCGCCGCATTTATCCGTATAATCCCCGATTATTCCACTTCACGAGGCTTCGCCGTAGTTTCTACTTCCGACTACGACAAATACAAGCAGGGCTATTGCCTCAAAGAAAACAGAATTTTGCCCAAAGAGGA
>CALHQN010000061.1 GCA_938036585.1 uncultured Campylobacter sp. | reverse complement strand
CAAACGTGGGCAAGGATGGCGACACGGCGCTATTTTTCGGTCTAAGCGGCACGGGAAAAACGACGCTCTCTACAGATCCAAACCGCAAGCTGATCGGCGATGATGAGCACGGCTGGGATGATGAGGGGATATTTAACTTCGAGGGCGGCTGCTATGCGAAGTGCATAAATTTAGACCCGAGCAGCGAACCTGAAATTTACGCCGCTATTAAGCGCGACGCGCTGCTTGAGAACGTAGTCGCGGACGAGGCGGGTGTCGTGGATTACAAAGACGGCAGCAAGACCGAAAACACCCGCGTCAGCTACCCGATCTATCATATCGAGGGCTACGAGCCAAGCTCTGCGGGCGGCCATCCCAAAAACATAATCTTCCTAACAGCCGACGCATTCGGCGTTTTGCCGCCGGTCGCAAAGCTTACTAAAGAGCAGGCGATGTATTATTTCCTAAGCGGCTACACGGCAAAAGTCGCGGGCACCGAGCGCGGTATCACAGAGCCCGTGGCAACCTTTAGCGCGTGCTTTGGCGAGCCGTTTATGCCGCTGTACCCGACCGTTTATGCTAAGCTGCTAGGCGAAAAGATCGACAAGCACAACGTTAGCGTCTATCTCGTAAACACCGGCTGGAGCGGCGGTGCGTACGGCGTAGGCAAGCGAATGAGCATCAAAGCCACGCGCGCGTGCATAAACGCGATCCTAGACGGCAGTATCAAAAAGTGCGAATTTGAAAATTTTGAAAAATTTAACCTCGCTATCCCAAAAGAGCTCGCAGGCGTCGAGACGAAGCTGCTAAATCCGATCAATACGTGGACGCATCCTGCGGAATATAATATAACGCGCGATAAGCTAGCAAAGATGTTTGAGGAGAATTTCAAACGCTACGAGGACGTAAAAGAGGGGGTCGAGTTTGCCAAAGCGGGCCCTACGGCTTAGGCTCCTGGGCCTCGGGGCGATCTGCGCGCTTTTTGCCGCATGCGAAAACACCCCTTCAAATTTAAAACAGCCGCTCGTTGCGATGAGCGGCTTTTCCTTTTACGACGATCCGCTAAGCTACATCAACAATGTGCGCGCAAAATCGGGGTTAAACTACTTTGCGCAGAATGAAATTTTAAATATCTCCGCGCTTAATCACGCAAAATATGTCGTCGCAAACGAGGCGATGTCGCACGACGAGAGCCCTGGCAAGCCGAATTTCACGGGCGAAAATCCGTCAAAGCGCGCTTTTTACGCAGGCTATAATGCCGTCGTGAGGGAAAATTTATCCTATAACTCAAGCGATCTAAAAAGTGCGATCGACGGGCTTTTAAGCGCGATTTATCATAGATTTGCCTTTTTGGATTTTTCTGCGGATGAGATCGGCATCGGCTATTTTGAGCACGGCAAAAAAAGTAGCTACGTTTTTGAGATGGGAAATTCGCGCCTCAACGCCTTTTGTTCGCGGAATTTAAACGACGAAGGAAGCGGCAAATTTCTACTGGGGATGTGCAAAAATGAAACGCTACGAATGAGGGAGGATAAGTTCAAAGGCGCCACCGCACTGAACTCGCGCCCTTACGTCTACTACCCGAACGACGAGCCAGCGCTTGCATTCTTTAGCAATGAAATTCCAGACCCCATGCCAGAGTGCAAAATCACCGCAAATCCCGTAAGCGTGGAGTTCAATTCCGCCCAGCCGCCCGTAGCGATGAAAAGTTTTAAAATTTACGAAGGCGGCAGGGAGCTTCAAAACATTAAAATTTTAGACAAAAACTCCGATCCTAACGCCATTTTAAGCGATAGGCAGTTCGTGCTTTTCGGCAGAGAGGTTTTTAAATTTGACGCCAAATACGGCGCGGAGTTTAATTACGAGCAGGGCGGGAAGCAAAAGACGCTGCGGTGGGAGTTTATCACGCAAGCGCCCAAATTTAGATACTTCGTCGTGCAAGGCGGAGAAAATTTGAGCGTGAAAAATGGCGCGTTTTACGACATATTCGTAACCCCGAAAGACTGCAACGATTTGATGAAAAGCTACAAAACCAGCTACTCCTTTATGGATAAGCCCGAAATTTCAAGCCCCGCGGCAAATATGCTGCGCGTAAAGCTAAACGGCGCAAAGGGCGCGAAGCTTGAAATTTCAACGGACAACGGCGCGGTAATAAACCTATATTTAAGCGACGACTCCAAAAGCTACGGCGGCATGGGTAAAATTTACGCCGCAATCGCGGCGGTTTTGACGGCGATCATTTTGTTTTATCTTTTGGCAAGAAGAAGAGGGCGATAGGCGAGACCTATTTTCGCGACCTCTGCTTTTGTCTGCGCGTACATAGGCGCATAATGCTCATACGGCGTGAAATTTAGCGCAGAATCCGGCTTTTAAATTTTAAATTTCTCGCCGAAAGTCGAACTTGGTGCTAAATTTTAATCCGAATTCGGATTTATCTCATCCGCAAGTTTTAAAATTTTATCCTGCACCGCCTCAGGAGCATAAATATCCATCCACTCTATCCCGTTTGATGCGCTAAAAAGCACGGCGATCCGCCCCTCGCTCATCGCGCGCTTGGCAAGCTTGGTCGCCGCTGGGCTGTTGCCCATATTGGGCGTTTCGTCTATGCTTATCTCGGCGCAGCGGCGCAAAATAGGCGCCAGATCAAACTCGCCCTCAAGCAAAACAACGACCGAGCCGCGCCTAAAACTGCAAGCGTTCCAAAAAATTTCGGCGCCGTTTACGCATTCGCGCGAGAGATCGAGGCGAAATTTGCCCCGCTCGCGCACGAGAAAGTCAAAGCTTGCCAAAACAAACGGCTCGTGCACGACGCTGATGAGCTCGCCCGCCCTGTTTATGCTTTGCGTCTCATGGCTAAGTCCGCGGTAAACGTATGCTTCCAGCGCACCCGCAAGCAGGGGCGTCACCACCTCGTCGTGCGCGCTCGTATGATCGTCATCTCTGGCGCGCCCTGCGACCTTTACGAAAAAAGGCTTGAAATACTCCATAAACGCTCCTTAAGCTTAAATTTCATCCAAAACGCGCTAAACGCCTCGCCGTACTTTCGAGTAAAAAACCTATCGACTTTACTCATTAGCCAAAAATCGCATCAAAAAGATCGCATGGCAGCCCTCGCTCTTTAGCGGCTTTTAGCCGAAAACCTTTCTTAAATGCGCTTCGTAATCCCTCGTAAAACGCTCGATGTCGGGATTTTTAATGACGTCGTTACACATAAAAGTAGGCAGTCTTTTCATGCCTAAAAACTCGTTGGCTTTATGAAAATGCAAATAAACGCCGTCCACGCCCACGCCCTCGAAAAAATCCCCTGGCTTGTCAAACGCCTGAAGCGGCGCATTCCAAGTGACGCTTAGCATGTGCGATTTGCCCTTTATCAGCCCGCCGGTGCCGTATCCGTCGTTTGGACTCGCGCTGTGCCGTCCGTCGTTTGGACTCGCGCTGTGCCGTCCGTCGTTTGCCACTATCTTGCCCATACCGCTCATAAATACCTCGTCAATATATTTTTTAACGACCCAAGGCTCGCCCATCCACCACGCGGGCATCTGCCAGATCACGGCATCCATCCATAGAAATTTTTCCACCTCGCCCTCTAAGTCGTATCCCTCATGTATCGTAGTTTCGCGCGTTTCGTGTCCTAGGGACTCTAGCGTCCTTTTTGCTAGCTCGTGCAAGGTTTTGCTTAGCTTGCCGCCATTGCCGTTAAACGGCGCTCCGCCGTTAATCAGTAATATTTTCATTTTGATCCTTTTGATTAAATTTATTCGTTAGCGGCTTACCGCACCTAAATTTAAATTCTACCTCACAGCCTTATGCGAGAACACAAGCGTAAATTTTACAAAGCGCTTATTGCCAAATTTTACTTTCGCGCCGCAGTTTAGCGCCCCAAAATTTCAAATTTATCGCCGTGCACCGCGATCGCTTCGGCGTTATTTATCGGCGCCAAATTTAGCTTATCGCCGTAAATTTTTAAAATTTCAGCCGCGCTTTGCACGAACGGCTCCTCGCCGTAGTGCGGCACGGGGTAAAATTTCACCAGATCAAGCCCCGTTTGCGCTGCAGCCCCGTAGTCGCCCGCATCGTCCATCACGCTCGCGTACTCCACGCTGGGAGCTGCGATCATAGCGCCCGCCGACTCGCCCACATACACGAGCTCGCCGCTTTGGACACGACTAGCGATGAGGGTTGCTAGACCTTTCTTTTTAAGCTCGCGCAAAAGATAAAAGGTGTTGCCGCCGCTTACGTAAAGCACCTGCGCCGCGCCGATCTTTGCCTTCGCTTCGGCCTCGCTCGCTTTTGAAACGTCTAAAATTTGAACCTCAAAGCCCATTTTGACAAACGCCTCTTTCGCCTCGTCCACGTAGTCTCGGTATTCCTCGACGTTTGCCGCAGTCGGGATAAAAAGCACCTCTTTAGCGCGGATATTTTGTCTCGCATAGTCCTCAAAAAGCGTCGCCGCACCCGCAAAATAGGAGCATAAAAACATCTCTATCATCGTTTTTCCTTTCAAAAGGCCGAAATTTTGCGCTATTTTAGCTTAAATTTTATAAAATCACCGAAAATTTAAACGAAGGAGCGAGCGTGAAAAAAATGTGGGAGGGGCGCTTTAGCGAGGCGAGTTCGGCGCTTTTGGAGGAGTTTAACGCCTCGATCGGCTTTGATAGGGCGCTTTGGCAGGAGGATATCGCAGGCAGCAAGGCGCACGCTCGGATGCTCGGCGCCTGCGGGATTTTGAAGCCTGAGGAGAGCGAAAAGATTGTCGCGGGGCTTGACGCCGTGTTTGAGGAGATAAAAAGCGGTAAATTTGAGTTTAAAACCGCCGACGAGGACATCCACATGGCGGTCGAAAAGCGCCTAAGCGAGCTCATCGGAAGCGATCTTGGCGGTAGGCTGCACACTGCGCGCAGCAGAAACGATCAGGTCGCGCTTGATTTTCGCCTCTACGTGCTTAAAAGCGGTGCCGCAATCGCCGAAAAAATCCGCGAGTTAGTAGAGGCTCTGCGAGATATCGCAAGCAGGCACGCGGACACGCTGATGCCGGGCTACACGCACCTTCAGCACGCTCAGCCCGTGAGCCTTGCGTATCATTTGCTAGCTTACGCGTTTATGTTTCGCCGCGACTACGAGCGCTTTACTAGCTCGCGCGAGCGAAATAACCTCTGTCCGCTGGGCTCGGCTGCACTTGCGGGCACGCCGCATCCGATAAATCGCGAGCTGGTCGCGCAGCAGCTGGGGTTTGCGGGAGTGACGCCAAACGCGATGGATAGCGTCAGCGACCGCGACTTCGCGCTGGAGATTTTGTTTAACGTAAGCGTGCTGATGACGCATGCGTCGCGCCTGTGCGAGGAGCTAATCTTGTGGAGCTCGCAGGAGTTCGGCTTTGTGGCGATCAGCGACGCGTATAGCACGGGCAGCTCGATCATGCCGCAGAAGAAAAACCCCGACGTCGCCGAACTAATCCGCGGCAAAACGGGGCGCGTAAACGGCAATCTCGTCGCGCTGCTAACGGTGATGAAGGGCTTGCCGTTAGCATACAACAAGGATATGCAGGAGGACAAGGAGGGCGTTTTTGATAGCGTCGCCACCGCGCTTGCGAGCCTTGAAATTTTAAAACAGATGCTAAAAACGGCTAAATTTAACGAGCAAAATATGCTCGCGATGACGCGCCGCGGGCACCTCACGGCGACCGATCTAGCCGACTATCTCGTGCGGGAGAAAAACGTGCCGTTTCGCCGGGCGCACTTCATCACGGGCAAGGCCGTGGCGTATGCGGAAAATTTGGGCCTGGATTTGAGCGAGCTAAATGCGCAGCAGCTTGCTAGCGTGGATGAAAGTTTGGGCGGCGATGCAGTTAAATTTCTTGATCTAAACGCTTCTAAGGAGGCGCGCAAGTCGCAAGGAGGCACGGCAAATGAGAGCGTTGCGGCGCAGATTGAAATTTTAAACGGGTGGCTGAAAGGGTAAATTTAAGGGACTAAGTACCGCACGGATGCTCGGACGAAATTTAGTGCTAAGTTTGGGCGAGAGCATGCCGCTTGAAGCGCGCGAGATAAACGGATACAATTTGATACCGAGATTTAAGGGTTAGAGCGGCGAAATTTTAAAATTTCATAGCCGTGGTTTTGAAATTTCGTAGCCGCAGCTTTAAATTTTAAATTTGGCGAGCTCGACGATCTGTACGGACACATACATGGGCTGCGCGGGGTTGGCGAGCTATGTAATACGTCTGCCGCGCGCAGATCAAGCTTTGTGGCAGCGTTTTTAGGTGCTCGCCGCGAGTCGCAAAGTGAAATTTTAAAAGCAGAGCTCGCACAAAGAGGTGAATTTAAATTTGACGCTTCGCCTGCGAGATAAAATTTTAAAAAATGTGCCGCCGCTAAGCTGCCTAAACGCAACTGAAAAGCGGAGAGGGCTTTGCGCGTGGGTTTTAATCGGCGTAGAGGGCGAAACAAAGCAGAATTAAATTTTAAACTCAAAAATTAATGACCGCGAATCGGATTTTTTCGAGAGCGGAATTTAATCGAAGCAAATTTAAACATGGAGGCGTTTTGATATATCTGGTGTCTAATACGAAATTTGAGCATCCGCAGGTGAGGCAGCTTGCGGTCTGCGAGATAAAATTTCTCAAATTTAGCCTGCCTGCGCAGATCGGCGCGTTAATTTTTACCTCCAAAAACGCGGTGGCGGCGATAAAATTTAATGAAATTTCGCTTGATTTAGATACGCCCGTTTACGCTATCGGCGAGCCGTGCGCGGCGGCCGCGCGTGAGTTTGGATTTCGCGATATTTTTGTGGCGCGGCACGGGCACGGAAATGAGTTTGCCGCCGAGATCGCGCCGCTCTTGCAAGGCAGGGATGCGCTGTATCTGCGTGCGCGCGAGACGGTGTCGAAGTTGGAGCAAATTCTATCTAGTGCCGGCGTGCGGCTGCAAAGCGTGATCGCTTATGAAAATTTCATCCTTAGCCTGCCCGCCGCTGCGAAACCGCCGCAAGGCAGCACGCTGATTTTTACCTCGCCTAAGAACGTTCGCGGCTTTACCGCGAATTTCGGCTGGGACGAGGGCTACAAGGTGGTCTGTATCGGTAGGACGACGGCGAGCGTTTTGAGCGAGTTTTGCGAGCCGATAATCTGCGAAAGAATGTCGATAAAATCCTGCGTCGATCTGGCGCTTTTGCCATAGTTTAAGCAAATTTAGACTATAATTTTGCCCAAGCCTGGGTGAAGCGAGAGCGTTTTATATGAGGGTTCAACATATTTGTATAAGCGACGACGTGAGAGGTCCGTGTGACGCGGCTCGGCTCGAGCTTTTTTAAAGTTACGGGTTGCGACCTAGAGATTTTTCCTAGTTGCAAGATTGGCTTTGTTTGAGCCGATTCTTTTTACGCAACGCTCACTTGGGTTTTTTACGTTACGGAGGCTTCATTGAATATCCTAATAATCGGCGGCGGCGGTAGAGAATACGCGATCGGGCTAAGACTTCGCGAGGATAAAAACGTTTTAAATCTGTATTTTGCTCCGGGAAACGGCGCTACAAAGGCGCTCGGTAAAAATTTATATTTAAAAGATTTTAATGAGCTCGCGCTCTTTGCGAAAAACAACGACGTAGCCCTTGCCGTCGTAGGCGCCGAAGAGCCGCTTACAAAAGGTATCGTAGATATTTTTAAAGCGCAAGGCCTCGCGATATTTGGTCCCAGCGCTGCTGCAGCGAAGCTTGAGGGCTCTAAAGCCTATATGAAGGACTTTTTGGCGCGAAATCATATTAAAACCGCAAAATTTCTAAGCAGCGACGATCTATCTGAAATTTCAAAATTTATAGACGGTCTAAGCGGACGCATCGTGGTCAAAGCAGACGGCCTGTGCGCGGGCAAAGGCGTCATCATCGCAAATTCCAAAGATGAAGCTAAAAAAGCCGCTGCGGACATGCTAAGCGGCGAAAGCTTCGGCGAAGCGGGCAAGCGCGTCGTCGTGGAGGAGTTTTTAGAGGGCTTCGAGCTGAGCTTTTTTGCGATCTGCGACGGGGAGAATTTCGTAAGCTTGCCCGTAGCGCAGGATCACAAAAAGCTGCTTGACGGCGATATGGGCCCAAACACCGGCGGCATGGGAGCTTATGCGCCAAGCCCGCTAGCGGATGCCGCGCTGATAAAAAGAGTGCAGAGCGAGATCGTCTCACCCACGCTAAAAGGGATGCGGCAGCAGGGCGCGCCCTTTTGCGGCGTGCTATTCGTGGGGCTTATGATCGTGAGCGGCGAGCCTTACGTGCTGGAGTACAACGTCCGCTTCGGCGATCCGGAGTGCGAGGTTTTGATGCCGCTAATTGACGGAAATTTGAGCGAAATTTTATACAACGCCGCCGTAGGCAAGCTAAGTAGCATAAGCTTAAAGGATCGATTCGCAGTGGGCGTCGTGATGGCTAGCGAGGGCTATCCTTACGGCTCTTCGCAGCCTGCTTTGATCGAGGTCGGCGAAATTCCCGCCGGCGCGCATATCTGCTACGCGGGCGTGAGCGAGCGAGAGGGGCAAATTTACGCTAGCGGCGGGCGCGTTTTGGTAAGCGTGGGCGTCGCACAGAGCCTAAAGCAGGCGCGGGACGCGGCTTACGCGCTGTGCGAAAATATAAAATTTAGCGGCGCGCAGTATAGGCGTGATATCGCGTATCAAGCCTTAAGAGATAAAATTTGAACATCGCTCCGCTTGGCAAGCGCGTAATCGCATTTGGTATCGATGAGATCATCTTAGCGACGCTTTTTACTATCGTGCTGCTTGTCATCGATGAGCCCGAGATCATGGCTGCGGCGCAGAGCGGAAGCAACCTCGAGATCCAAAAGGTCGTGTCGAAATTCTTGATGCAGTACGTCGTGATAAAATTTTTATATCATACGATTTTCGTCTATCTATACGGCGCGTCGCTAGGTAAGCTCGCGGTTAAAATTTATTGCGTCCGCGCTGGCGGCGGCGACATGGATATCGCTACGGCGGCAATCCGCGCGGCGGTTCGGGTGATAAGCGAGACGATATTTTATATGGGATTTTTGGTGGCGTTTTTTACGAACTCGCGTCAGAGCCTGCACGATATGGCAGCGAAAACATTGGTGGTAGAGATTGAAAAAGAGTAAAAAATTTAAAATTCTAGCCCTTGGCTTCGGTCTGCTTCTCGCGGGCGGCGTGAGCGCGAAGGTCCAAGACGTCGAGCTCATAGCCGATAACGTCGATAAAAAGGGCTTTGTGACTACGGCGAGCGGAAACGTAACGGTATATTCGCAGGACTACTTCATCACCGCCGATCGCGCCACCTACGACGAGCAAAACGGTACTATCGAGCTTTTCGGCAACGTCAATGCAATGCGCGGCAGCAGCGAGACCACCCGCGCCGAATACGTCAAAATCGATCTGAAAAACAACAAGCAGGAAGCCGACGTAAATTTTATGATGGACAAGGACTCCGAGCTTTGGATGCAAAACGACGCCAGCTGCAGCGACAGCGAGTATTACCGCGTGGAGGGCTCCAGCGTATCTAGCTGCAACGTTACCGATCCCGATTGGCGTATTAAATTTAGCAGCGGCATGCTCAATAAAGAGAGCAAATTCCTCCATCTTTTCAATCCGAGATTTTACGTGGGCGACGTGC
The DNA here is from genome assembly GCA_938036585.1 of uncultured Campylobacter sp. Classification (GTDB taxonomy): domain Bacteria; phylum Campylobacterota; class Campylobacteria; order Campylobacterales; family Campylobacteraceae; genus Campylobacter_B. The sequence goes on along the minus strand of CALHQN010000061.1, from coordinate 12,850 downwards.
CGGTGCTCTATCTGCCGTATTTCGGCTTCCCGACCGACCGCACGCGCCGCACGGGCTTGCTGCCTCCCGAGGCGGGCTACATCAGCAAGGAAGGGATTTATTACAAGCAGCCGATCTATTTCGCGCCTTACGATAGCTGGGATTTTCAGCTCGATCCGCAGGTGCGCAGCAGAAGGGGCTTTGGCGCCTACGGCACCTTTCGCTTCACGGAGTCTCCGTACTCTTACGGCGAGATCAGAGGCGGAATCTTCGATAACTTCTCGCGGGCACAAAAGCGGCTCGAATACAAAAACGAGCGCCACCACGGATTTGAAGTGCAATACGATCGCAGCAAGCTTGCGACCTATTTGCTAGACGGAGATCTGCGCGAAAATTTATGGATCGATTTTACTCAGTTAAACGATTTGGAATACTACGATCTGAAGGAAAAGGGCGGTCTTAGCGACGATGCGGATAATTCGCTCGTAACTTCGCGGCTGAATTATTATTTGACCGGTGACGAGCACTATTTCGGCGCTTACGGACGATACTATATCGATACGAGCAAGCTAAACGCCGATAATACCTTCCGCAACGACGATACCGTCCAAGAGCTTCCGACTCTGCAATATCATAAATTTATCGACGATATATATTTGCCGAATTTGATATATTCGGCCGACGTAAAGATGCGCAACTATACCAGGCAGCAGGGGGCCACCGCCAGGCAGTATGAGCTTGACGTGCCGGTTAGCTTTAACGTGCCGTTTCTGGCGGATTATCTAAATTTCGCCTTTACGGAGCGGGTTTATATGACCGATATAAACTGGCACGATAAATTTTATTTTGCAAACGGCGATCTGCAGGAAGATAAAAGCACTTTCTACGCCAATCAATACACCGAGCTCTCGCTCTACACCGACGTAGCCAGAGCCTATGACAGCCTGTATCACACGATGAATATCCGTGCCGATTTTAGGATCCCGGGCTGGCAGCAGGGCAATATAGAGGATAGAATTTTAAAGTACCACCAGTATAGATACGACCTCTCTCGCGGCGCGATCAATCGCTCCAAGCTCGGCGATATGCAGGATTCGCTTTATTGGGAGGATAACTTCTTAAGCGAGCTGAAGGACGAATACACCCACGAAAACGCGGCTTTTGGCATGACGCAGTTTTTTTACAACGACGAAGGGCGTAAATTTTTACGCCACAGCGCCAAGCAGCGATATGATTTCGACGATCACGAATTCGACGATTTGGAGCACCGCATCGACGGGTATTTCGCAAACGGCTTAAATATCGGAAATCGCTTTACCTACTCGCACAAATACAAGAGCTTCGATAAGGTCTATACCTACGCCAACTACGACAGCGAGGATTTTAGCTTCGGACTCGGCCACGCTTACGAGTATCAAAAGTTAAATTTAGACCCTAAACGCTACACCAAGGATAACTACGCCATCGTAAGCGCCTCGGTAAATTTGCCTAGGAATAATAAAATTTTCGGCCGCTGGGATTACGACCTGACCCGTTCATATTCGAAGATGTGGCGCGTAGGTCTTTCGCATACGCGCAAGTGCTGGAACTACTCCCTCGTATATCAAGAGGATATTGAGCCTAAAAACACCAGTACGACGGACTACAGCAAAGCAAGCAAGGAGCGCGGAATTTACTTTCTCGTAAATTTCTATCCGTTCGGCGGAGTAGGGTATGATTTTTCGGTAGATAGCGAATACGGGAGCGAAAACAAATGACGCCTAGAGCCGAGCTGATGTTTGAAAACCAAATCGACGCCGCGATGAAACTTGCCGAAATTTTGCCCGCTACGGTGATAAAAAACGATAATTTTCTAATAATAGCTCAGTCTCTGGAGTCGCTTCCTATCGCAAACCATCTTGCCTTAAAGCTGGGACTTCATTATGAGTTTTTATTCACAGAGCCCGTTTTGGCGCCCAATAATCCGGAATGCGCGATCGCGTGCGTAAGCGAAACCCAAGAGATCGTGATGGTAGATGAGCTCGTGCGAAGCTTCGGCATCAGCCTGGATTATGTTTACGGGCAGGCAAATAGACTTTATGAGGAGAAAATTTTAAAAAACATGTATAAATTTCGCAAGGGCGAGCTTTTGGGAAATTTGGAGAAAAAAAACGTCATCTTGGTAGATGAGGGGTGTGAGAGCGGGCTGACCGCGCTTACGTGCATAAAAACTCTCGTAAATTTAAACGCCAAAGCGATCTTTTACGCCACTCCCGTTATCGGCAGCGATAATGCGGACGAGATCGCTACGCTGGTGGATGGAATTTACGCCGTTCACAAGATCAGAGATTTTGTGAACGTGGATTTTTATTACAAAGAAAAAACGCTCTCAAGCGCGGAGGAGATAATGCAAATTTTAAACAAATGCCCGCTTTATCTGCCGTTTCACGAGACTAACAAAAACAAGGAGAAAATTAATGCAGTGTAAAATTGAAGTAAATGGCAATACCGAAATTTTCGATATCGACAAAGTTGCGAAACAAGCCGCGGGCGCGGCGCTTTTGCGCGTAAAAAATACCGTCGTGCTAGCTACCGTAGCGCGCGAAGAGACGCAGGTGCAGGAGGACTTTTTGCCCCTTACCGTGCAATATATCGAAAAGATGTACGCAGCGGGCAGAATCCCCGGAGGCTACATTAAGCGTGAGACCAAGCCTGGCGATTTTGAGACGCTAACGAGCCGCATCATAGACCGCTCGCTGCGCCCGCTCTTTCCAAAAGGCTATGCATATCCGACGCAGATTGTGGTTTACGTGCTATCCGCAGATCCCGAAGTCGATCTGCAAGTCGTCGCTCTTAATGCGGCGTCTGCGGCGCTATATCTTAGCGACATCCCGATTAAAGCGCCCGTCTGCGGCGTGCGCATCGGCTATCAAAACGGAAATTTCATCCTAAATCCGAGCAACTCCGAGCTTAAAGCCAGCGCGCTCGATCTTTACGTAGCCGGCGTCGGCGATGAGCTTTTGATGATCGAGATGCGCTCCCTGCCGCAGATTAATGGCGGAGCGCAGCAGATAAATGAATTTGGCGAAGATCTGATGGTGGATGCGATCGATTTTGCCGCAAAGGCGATAAGCGCGGGCTCAAACGCTTACGAAGAGGCTTTTCTGCCGCTTAAAAAGCCCGATGCGAGCCTAGAGTACAAGCCCGAGATCGAGGATGAGGATATCGCGGATTTTATCGACGCGAACTACAAAGACGCCGTCAAAGCGGCGATCAATCAGATGGCAAAGAGTGAGCGCGCTACCGAGCTAAATAAAATCGTGGATCAAATTTTAACTACCGAAGCCGCGGCGCAAAATGAATGGAGCCAAGAGGTGATCTCCAGCGTTATCGGCAAGTATAAGCGCGGCATCATCCGCACGCAGATCATCGAGGATCGCCGCAGAGCCGATGGACGCGCGCTTGATGAGGTGCGCCCGATCAGTATCGAGACAAATATCCTGCCGTGCGCGCATGGAAGCTGCCTATTTACGCGCGGGCAGACGCAAGCTCTAGTCGTTACCACGCTGGGCGGCGATAGCGACGCGCAGCTAAGCGACAGCCTAACACAGCTCGAGCCGATTAATGATAGATTTATGTTTAACTACAATTTCCCGGGCTTTTGTGTCGGCGAAGCAAGCCCGCTCAGAAGCCCCGGCAGACGCGAGCTGGGGCATGGAAATTTAGCCAAAAGAGCGCTGTATCCGAGCATCGATCTAAACTCGCCGCAGTCTATTCGCGTGGTGAGCGAAATTTTAGAGAGCAACGGCTCAAGCTCGATGGCTTCGGTCTGCGGCGGCGCACTTTCATTGCGCGCAGCGGGCGTGCCTACACTAAAGCTCGTTGCGGGCGTAGCGATGGGCTTGATTTTTGAGGGCGAAAAACACGCTGTGCTAACCGACATAATGGGGCTTGAGGATCACGACGGCGATATGGATTTTAAAGTCGCGGGCACCTACGAGGGCATCACCGCGCTTCAGATGGATATTAAGCTCGGCGGCATCAGCCTGGAGGTCTTAAAAGAGGCTCTCGCGCAGGCAAAGCAGGCTCGCGCGCATATTTTGGGCCTTATGGAGCAGGCGGACGCGGCAATCGTCATAAATGAAGATGTGCTTCCGAAGCTTGAAATTTTTAGCGTCGATCCGAGCAAAATCCCCGATATCATCGGTCAGGGAGGCAAGGTTATCAAAGAGATCACCGAAAGCTTCGGCGTAAATATCGATCTGGATCGCGAAAAGGGCGAGGTCAAGATCCAAGGCGCAAAATCGGGCGGCGTATCGGGCGCGAAAGATAAAATTTTATCGATAGTCTCAAATTCTCGCGATTTTCGCAAGCCGCGCGGTGATCGCAAAGAGGTAAAATTTCAGATCGGCGAGGAGTTTGACGGCGTGGTGCAAAGCGTGCTGGATTTCGGTACCTTCATCTCGCTACGAGACGGCGTGGACGGGCTATTGCGCGCCAAATTTATCACGACGCCTTACAAAGCGGGCGATGTGGTGCGAGTGCGCGTGACCGATCAGAAAGGCACTAAAATTTCACTGGAATTAGCTTAAAATTTTAATAGGAGTATGAGATGCAGCTTAAAAAGATTTTTTTCCCTATCGGCGGCGGCGAGGAGCTGACGGAGCGCATACGCGGAGCGCTGCTCGTGAATAAATTTTTCGGCACGCACATCAACATAATGGCGTGCCAGCTCGATCCTAAGATGATCTACAATGTCCGTATGACGCTAAAAGGCGGCGTGCTGATGGAGGAATTTTTGAAATCAGCGGGCGATGAGATGAGGGCTGAGCGCGAGGAGATTAAGGCGATCTTCGACGCCGAATGCGCTAAGCTCGATTTGGATCAAAACGACGACGATCACGTCCCAAATAGCGCCGCTTTGAGGCATATGGTGGGCATTCGCTCCGAGCTGGTCGAGAAATACTCCAAATATTGCGATTTGGTGCTGGTTTCGGTGCCGCCTACCGGCTCTATCACCGGCACGTTCGAGGCGGCGGTCACCAAAAGCGGGAAGCCTTGCATCGTCATACCGCGCAAGCTGAAGGAGTTTAGGGCGGATAAAATTTTGGTCTCGCTTACCGGTACTGCGGCGTCTGCGCGAGCGCTCGATAATTGGCTGGGGATTTTACAGCATGCCAAATCCGTCACCGTCATCACCGCAAACCACTATCTTCAAGACGATGTTTCCGAAACGAAGCGCCGCATAAGCGATTATTTGGCTCTGCACGACGTTAAAATCGACGTTTTCGAGGCACTGAACGTCGAGGGTAAGATCCCGGGACAGGTGCTGCTAGAGTACGCCGACGCGGGCGATTTCGACCTAATCGTCGCGGGCTTACACTCAGACAGCGGCATAAAGGAGATATTCCTAGGCGGCGCGTCGAAATACTTCCTACAAAAGACCAAAATTCCGGTCTTAATGTAGCTTAAAGCTTAGGCGCCGTGTCGCGGCATATCGCTCCACCGTGTCTAGGCTTAAGTCGGCTTTTAAGCGCCGCAAGCTAAAGCTTAAATTTTAATCGGCTCGCTTTGGCTTTGTAGCTCGTTCGCAAATCGCGCGGTTTGTCATTTTGCAGATGGGTTAAGATTAATTTTTACCGTTAGCTTTGCTGACGAGCCGCTTTTGCTTTGCCGCGTCGCGAAATTCCGTATAAAATTTGCACTTGAAATTTCTGTTTGCACGTTAAATTTTAAATCTCAAGGAGCGCAGATGGCGTTTGAAAATGCAATCATCACTAAAGAGGATGATGAGAAGTACGGATTGAGTAAAATTTACTACAAATATAATCCATACTATGAGACTTTTATTAACGAGCTTGGTTGGACTATTGATCGAAATGCGGATTGTTGGCTAATGCCCGTATATAGCTTTCCTGATCCAGACTATGATCATGCAAGCCTCGCTAAAGGCATTTGGATTTTATATCATAAAGGTGAAATTATTGAGGCCGCATTGGATTATATATTCGATGGAAGCAAAAAGCTTCATAGAATTTGGCAACTTTTGGAATTGACTCCAAAAACCACAAATACTCTTTCTAAAAAGGATATAGTAGCTTTACTATTCAAAATTTTGAAAGTTTATGGCTATGCCGGAACATGGCAAAAAGAAAACTACACCATGGAACTACAAGATTTAACCAATCGCGGCGCAAAATAGGGCTTTAAATTTAACTCTATTTCAATTCCGTATCAAATCAAAATTTTATAGAATTCTAAAATTCCGAAATCCTATAATTTTAAAATTCCCGCCTTAAAATTTCTTGTAAATAAAATTTATCAAAATCATCGACGCGAGCGCCTCTATGAGCGAGGCAATAATCATCGCGAAGTATATCTCTTGCGAGATCGCGGCGGTGGAGTAAAAAAGTGTCGCCGTGGCGATGACGAGGGTTAGCGGCATAGATAGCGATAGCGCGAAAAGCGCCGCGCCTTTGCGCCCTAAGGTGTTTAAAAACGTAGCGCTTGCAAGCAGCCTGATGCCAAACATCAGCGCCGCTAGGCTTACGGCAAAGCTCATCACTCCGGGCATAAGGAGCGCTTCAAGCTTGATCACGGCTCCGGTGTGTATGAAAAATATCGGCACCAAAAAGCCGAAGCCGAACGACGATAGCTTCTCGATGAGGTCGTCCTTGTGCGAGAAAAAGGTCGGCAGAAAGGTGCCTGCGATGAAGGCGCCGATGACGACCTCAAGCCCCAAAAGCATTACTCCGGCGCAGATGAGGCAAAACAGCGCCATCGCAAATCGCACGTCCTTTTCGTTTTTGTCGTATTTGGGCATGATGACCGTTTTTAGCGCGGGGAACCACCAAAATAAAATTTCAAGCCCTTTAAAAACAGCTAGAGCGGCGACTGAAAAGCCCAAAAGCGCGCCGATATGAAGCGCCATCTCGACGCCAAAGCCGTTTTTAAGGTAGATGCCGCCCACTGTGAGGACGGCGATGCTGATGAGCTCGCCGATCACGCCCGCGGGCATCGCGAGATTGAGCCACGCCTGATCCTTGCCGTACTCCTTATACAGCGCCGAAAGCAGCCCGACGCTCATCAGAGGCGCTGCGATGATAAGCATCTGCGGCAGTTCAAACATCCAAACCGCAAGCGCGTTTAGGATATAAAGCAGCGCCAAAAAGATTAGGATTAGCCGCAGAATTTTACGCGGCATCGCAAGTAGCGCGCGGAAATCCACCTCGCAGCCCGCCAAAAACATAAGGTAGCAAAAGCCGATCTGCGCGGCTAGATCGAAGGTCGCGCTTGGCGGCAAAAGCCCTAAATTTGCGGCTATGATGCCAAGCATGATCTCCATGGGCGAGAGCGGAATTCTAGCTAAGCTCGCTAAAAAGGGCGAAGCAAAGATCAAAAACGATAGCGCGATTAGGACGTAAATTTCATTCATAGTTTTATCTCGCATTCGCGCCATTTTAGAGCTTTTTCAGGCGCGGCGCAGACGTGAAATACGCGGAACTTCCCGCCCTGCGCCACGACGTAAGCAAACTCGAAAAGCCGCTTTTTGCGCCCGCAAATCTCGCCCGGATTTAGCACGAGAGCGCCGTTTTTATCCACCGCTGCGGCGAAATAGTGGGTATGGCCGTAAATTTTGATAGTTGGAATTTTATCCGCGCCGCACTGGCACAAACCCCGATTTTTACCTTCGCCGCTTGTGTTGGAGTCAGAATTCGCGGTCAAATTTAAGCCCAAGTTCGGCGCGGATAAATTTGCGTTTAAGCTCGGCGCCGTTAAATTTACTGCGCGATCCGCACTCAAGCTCGCTTTAGAGTTCGTATCTGGGCTCATATCAGCAGCTAAATTCGCGCTTGTATTTGAGTTTAAATTTGCGTTTGAGTTTGAGGCGAGGCCCGCGTCCATACCTGCCGTATCAAAATTTTTGTCTGCGCGGTGCGTACTATCTAAAATTTTATCAACGCCCGCAGCATTAAAATTTGAGTTTAAATTTGCCGCACGATCCGCCATTTTGGAATTTGCGATTAAAATTTCCCCGCGATCTGCTCTGCAGTTTGAGCCTAAATTCGTGCCGCAACTTACTTCGTCGCTAAAGCTAGAATTTTTGACTAGACCTGCGCCGAAATCCTTGCGAAAATTTGCCGCGCGATCTGTGCCTGCATTCAAGCTTAAATTTGCGTCTAAATTTAGCTCGCTCGCTTCATTTTGCGCCGCGGGCTCCTCGTCAAAGAGATAAAACGGATGGTGCATTATTTTTAGTCGCAGCCCGGCAAACTCCGTGTAGAAGGGCTCATCGTATAGGTTGAAGTCGTTTTTTAGCTCCGCAAGCGCTTCGTCGTTGTTCCCTAAAACCGCAAAGTAGGGCTTGCCGCTTTGTCGCAAAAGCCGCAGCGTCTCGCTCTCGACGATGTCGCCTGCATGCACGAGCAGATCCGCTCCGCGCGCGAGCAGCCACTCTATGGCGCTGGCAGCGATCTTTGTTTCGCGATGAGAGTCCGAGATGACGCCTATTATCAATCGATCTCTTCTTTAAGCTTGCACTGCGGGCACTCGGCGAAGTTGCCTTTTTTCAGCTCTTTGCGGAGCATGTATGAGTTGCCGCACTGCGGGCACGCACGCGCAATCGGCGCGTAGTTGCTCACAAAGCCGCATTTTGGGTAGTTCGTGCAGCCGTAAAATTTGCCGCGTCTGGAGAAGCGCTCGACGATCTCGCCCGTGCCGCAGCTCGGGCACTTAACGCCCGTGGAGACGAGCGGCTTTTTCTCCTTTGCGGCGCCCTCGATTTTGCGCGAGTATTTGCACTTCGGATAGCCCTCGCAAGCGATAAACTCGCCGTATCTGCCTTTGCGCTTGATCAAATTTTTACCGCACTGCGGGCATTTTTCATCCAGTACTTCGGGCGCCGCCTTCTCCTCGCTCGCCTCCTCGGCGCTAGCGTCCGCGTTGCGCGAGTATTTGCACTTCGGATAGTTCGAGCAAGCGATGAACTCGCCGAATCTGCCCTGGCGCTTAAGTAGCTCGCCGCCGCAGTTCGGGCAGGTTTCGCCGATCTTTTCGGCTAGCTTTTGGCTTGCGATCGACGTTTTTCCTTTGGCGATCTCGTCCATAAAAGGGTAGTAAAAATCCGCCAAAATTTGCTGCCAGTCCGCTTTGTTTTCGGCAATGTCGTCGAGCTTCTCCTCCATTTTGGAAGTAAACTCGCTATCGACGATATTTTTAAAATTTTGCTCCAGCATCTCGGTGATCTTAAAGGCGATCTCGCTCGGCACCAGGTGCTTTTGCTCAATATTTACGTAGTTGCGCGCCGTAAGCAGCGATATGGTAGGCGCATAGGTCGAGGGCCTGCCGATGCCGAGGCTTTCGAGCTTTTTGATGAGGCTTGCTTCCGAATAGCGCGCCGGCGGCTCGGTGAAATGCTGTGAGCTTTTTATGCTTTGCAGGCTCATCTCGTCGCCGATTTTTAGGTCGGGTAAAATTTTATCCTTATCCATATCGCCGTAAACGCGGTAAAATCCGTCAAATAGCACCTTGCGGCCGCTTATTTTAAACTCGCCCTTTGCGCCCGCGACGAATACGTTTTGCGTTTGGCTCACGCTCGCGCTCATTTGACACGCTAAAAAGCGGTTGTAGATGAGCGTATAGAGGCGTAGCGCGTCTTTTTCGAGATACTGCGCGGCGATAGCGGGCGTGAAGCTGAGATTCGTCGGGCGGATCGCCTCGTGGGCTTCTTGCGCGCCTTTGCTTTTGGTAGTGTAAATTTTAGCCTTGGCGGGCAGGTAGCGTTCGCCGTACTCTTTCTCGATCATCTCGCGCGCGGCTGCGACGGTTTCTTTGGCGAGATTTAGGCTGTCCGTTCTCATGTAGGTTATCGCTCCCATGAAGCCCTGGTGCGTCTGCACGCCCTCGTATAAATTTTGCGCGATCATCATCGTTTTTTTCGGGCTAAAGCCTAGGCGGTTGCTCGCGCTTTGCTGCAGCGTCGAGGTCATAAAAGGCGGTGCGGGCTCGGTTTTGCGCTCTTTGGCTTCGATCTCGCGGACGCTAAATTTATCGCTTTTTAGATTTTCCACGATAAATTTGGCTCTATCGCCGTTTGTTATAGTTAGCTTTTCTATCTTTTGCGCTTCAAATTTAACCAGCTCGGCGTCGAGGTCTTTTTTAAAAATAGCGTCTATACTGTGGTACTCGATCGGTTTAAAGTCGCGTATCTCGCGCTCGCGGTCTACGATGATTTTTAGAGCGGCGCTTTGCACGCGTCCCGCGCTTAGCCCTTTTTGGATTTTTAAATTTAAAAGCGGGCTTAGTTTGTAGCCAACGATTCTGTCTAGCAGGCGGCGTGCTTGTTGCGCGTTTACGCTATCCATATTTATAGTGCGCGGGTTTTTTAGCGCGGCCTCTATGGCGCTTTTTGTGATCTCGTGAAATACGATGCGAGGCAGGCTCTCAGGCTTTTTGCCGATGGCTGCTGCGATGTGGTAGGCGATGGCCTCTCCTTCGCGGTCCTCATCGGTCGCGAGGTAGATTTGGTCGGCGCTTTTTGCGAGCTCTTTGATCTCTTTTACGATCGTGGAGTGATCGGCGCTGATCCTATACTCGGGCGTAAATTTTTCGCCCTCGATCTTGATGCCAAATGCCGTCTTTGGCAGATCCCTGATATGGCCTTTTGATGCGATGACGTCGTAGCCGGGCCCAAGAAAGTTTTTTATCGTTTTGGCTTTCGCGGGAGATTCCACGATGATTAAGCTTTTCATTAATATAGCCTTTTTAATTTTTTTGGGTAATTGTAGCAAAAATTTTAAACTAATGGCATTAATTTATCGTTTGAATTTAAATTTGACTTGGAAAAGTGGGATAAAATTTGGAGCAAAAAGTCGAGCGGGTAAAACTCGACTTTAAAATTCACTTCTAAAGATATAGACGCCGAATTTAGCGTCTATAATAACTATTATTTTTGGAGATGTCTTAACTATTGGTGTTTGGATTTTTGAAATTTAAGACCGCCGAAGCGGCCTTAAAGTATTAGTCTTAAAACATTTTTCCAGCTACGCGGGGTTGCCCCCCGCTTCGCGTAGAAATTTTACGTTTTTCCAGTTCCGTAAAGCCTAAACGGCTTTACTTCACCTAGAAACGTTTTAATACTACTGAAGTAGTCTTAAAACGTTTTGCTGAACAGAGTTAGCTTGGCTCATAGCATAACTTCCTGACTGAGCAAGGATGTTAAACTTAGAGAAGTTTGCTGACTCGGCAGCGAAATCAACGTCTCTGATTTGAGATTCGGCTGATTTTACGTTTACTTGAGTAACTGTGATGTTGTTTACGGTTGCAACAAGCTGATTTTGAACAGAACCTAGGTCTGAGCGGATCTGATCAAGAGTTTTCTGAGCTGACTCAGCGATATCCATAACAGCCATCGCGCCGCGTAGAGTCATAACGCCTGCTGATTGAGCTGATGTCATAGCAGCTTTGCTCATTCTTTGGAAGCCCATAGCAGCGGCTAGATCCGGATCTAGTTGCCCCTTGATATCTCTTAGAGCCACTGACTGCTGGTTGCCGCCTTCGCCGTTACCGTCTTTACTAAACGCCACAGAGAAAGCTCCTGCTGCATTACCGCTTGATACTTTGATATCGCGACCGTCTAGGCGAACTAGGTTTAGGCGTCCTACGAACATAGATGTTCCTCTTTTGCCGCCTAGGCCGGCACTTACTTTGTCGCCTGAGATTTTTATAGCTCTACCGTCGCGGCTAGTTAGTACCATTCTACCTTCTGTGTTTACAGATGCTTCTACGCCTGTTTGGTCTTTAACTTTGTTGATAGCATTTACCAAAGCGCCGTTTTTATCGCCTTCTTTTACCTCTAGGTCGCCGATTTTTACGCCATTGATGACAAGGCTTAGGATCTGACCGCCGCTGATAGCTTTACTAGATACCCACGTAGTATCAAACGTAGCTCTAACGCCTGTTTTATCGGTTACTTTATTGATATTTTCAGCTAGCGCGCCTACGCCTTTACCTAGACCGGTTGAAATTGTAGCCGCAGCTACTTTTACGTTGTTTATACCGTCTACGTTTAGGAAAGTAAGGCTAACTACGCCTGCAAATGTCAATAGCTTAGAGCTCTCAAATCTTGTTAAGCCGATCTTATCTGACGTAGTAGCGCCGATAGATGCTTTAACTGTTTGGTTTGAGTAAGCGCCGATTTGGAATTCTTTGTTAGAGAATGTTCCGTTTAGTAACTGCTGACCGTTGAAAGACGTAGAGTTACCGATGTTGTCTAGCTCTTCCATTAGGCGAACGATGTCGGCTTGTAGCGCTTGACGAGAGTCGCTTGTTTGACCGTCTTGAGCTGATTGAGTAGCTTTTACTTTGATAGTATCAAGGATTTTTAGCTGCTCGTCCATAGCCTTATCCGCTACTTGGATGATACCGATAGCGTCGTTACCGTTTGCGATAGCTTGACCAAGCGCGCTAGCTTGAGAGCGAAGGCTATCAGCGATAGCAAGACCAGAGGCGTCATCTGCCGCAGTTTGGATTCTCAAACCTGAGCTAAGTTTACCCAAAGAAAGAGAAAGGTTGCGGTTGTTACCGACTGCGTTTGCGTGTGTGTTTAGAGCGTTGATGTTCGTGTTAATACGAAAACTCATTGTAAATCCTTTTAAAGTTTAATTACGACTTCTTGTCGTTCAAAAACTATATCGGACGAAATCAAAAAAACTTTAGGGGTAGAGGTAAAATTTTTTTGATTTTTTCAAATTTGATTGAGAAGGACGAATTTTAGGGCTTTATGGCCGGTACAAATTTGATTATTTTAAATTTTATGCGGCGAAATTTACATTTTTGCCGTCAAATTTACGTGCGGCGGATTAAATTTGAGCGCAAATTTGGGTCAAATTTG
>CALHQN010000060.1 GCA_938036585.1 uncultured Campylobacter sp. | reverse complement strand
GCCGCTTGCGGGCAGCACCTCCTCCTCGCCCAAAAACTCCTTCATATTCTCATCCGGGTGCAAAAACAGTGAGACGATATCGCCCGAGTTGCTCACGTGCCCGCCCTTAAGCAGGATCGCTCGCTGCGCGATACCCTTTACGACCTCCATCTCGTGCGTGACGAGCACGATCGTGATGCCTAGCTCGCGATTGATGCGGCGCAGAAGCGATAAAATTTGCGCGGTGGTATTGGGATCAAGCGCCGAGGTCGCCTCGTCGGATAGCAAAATTTTAGGGCTCAATGCAAGCGCGCGCGCGATCGCCACGCGCTGCTTCTGTCCGCCGCTAAGCTCGCTAGGATAGGCATTTGCTTTATCCGCAAGCCCCACGAGCTCCAAAAGCTCGGCTACGCGGCGCTTCGTGTGATCCTTTGAATATCCCCAAAATGCTAACGGCGTGGCGACGTTTTGCGCGACGCTACGGCGGCTCATAAGCGCGAAGTGCTGAAAAATCATACCGATATTTTTGCGCAGCTCGCGGATCTGCGCGGCGCTTAGCTCTCTTACCTCCCTGCCCTCTACTTTGAGGCTTCCTTCTTGATAGTCCTCAAGGCCGTTTATGCAGCGCAGCAGCGTGCTTTTACCCGCGCCGCTGTGACCTACGATGGCAAAAATTTCGCCCTGCTTTACTTCCAAGCTCACATCGTCGATCACGCAGGTTTTGCGGTAAAATTTCTTTAAATTCTCTATCTTTATCACTCAAAATTCCTCGTTCGTAATTCCGCCGAAACGCCTCTCGAAATTTATAAAATTTCGCGCCTTAGCTCGTCTGCGCTCTTTGGCGAAAGAAGCGCCGGAGCGATGTCAAATACACTAAACGCGCCGCTTTCGCCTCTTTGCGCCAAGCGATACGCCGCTCGGGCGTAGGCTACGAGCACGCTTGCGGTAAATTCGGGATTTGAGTCAAGCTTTAGCGAAAACTCGATCAAATGTTTGTTTTCGCCATGCTCGCCCGTCGCTCCGCTTCGCAAGACGAATCCTCCGTGAGGGATGCCGCCGTGCTCTTTTTTAAGCGTTGCAAGATCTATAAAATGCACGCTCGTGTCGTAGTCGGCGAAGTAGTTTGGCATCGTTTTTATCTCACGCTCGATGCGCGCTTTATCGGCGCCGTCCTGGGCCACTACGTAGCACTCGCGCAGGTGTTTTTCGCGCGTGCTAAGTTTTGGGTTTTCGCCCGTACGGACTCGCTCCAAGGCGCTTTCTATCGGCACGGTGTATTGACGCGCGTCCACGACGCCCTCGATCCTGCGGATAGCGTCGGAGTGGCCTTGGCTCACGCCTTTGCCCCAAAACGTATAACTACTGCCGTTTTCAAGCACGCTTTCGCCAAACAGCCTATTTAGCGAAAACAGCCCCGGATCCCAGCCGACGGCGATGATGCCTACATTTCCGCCTTTTTTAGCGGCGGCGTCTACTGCGGCGAAATGCTCTGGGATTTTCGCGTGAGTATCGAAGCTATCTACGACGTTAAAATTTAGCGCAAACTCGGGCGTTTGAGTCGGCAGATCCGTCGCGCTGCCGCCGCAAAGCACTAAAACGTCGAATTTGCCCTTGTGCGATAAAATTTCGTCCACGCTAAACACAGGCGCGCCGCAAGTTTTTACTTCGCTTGGATTTCTACGGCTAAAAACGGCCGTTAGCTCTAAATCCTTGCTATTTTGCGCGGCAAGCTCCACGCCGCGACCTAAATTTCCATATCCTAAAACCGCTATTTTTATTTTTTCGCTCATTTTTTATCCTTCAAATTTTAAAATTT
>CALHQN010000059.1 GCA_938036585.1 uncultured Campylobacter sp. | reverse complement strand
TTCCACGTTATATCAAAATGGGAGATGCAAAGAATTCTCGCATAGCGTTTGCGATCTCGTCAAATTTAGGCGAGCTTTTGTTGTTCTTGGCTACTACTAAATTCAAGCGGATTAAAACCGGCCCAAAACAAATCTTCACAAGCTAAACTAAATAAATTTAGCTTGTAACCGGCTAAATTTAAAACGGATATTTATGATTTCCCATGCCTTCGACGGTGATCCATTTTAGCTCGGTCATCTCCTCGATAGAAAAATGCCCGCCCTCGCGACCAAGCCCGCTCATTTTTACTCCGCCGAAGGGAATATGCGCCTCATCTTGCAGCGAGGGACCGTTTACGTGGAGCATTCCGGTCTCTATTTCCTCGGCGCAGCGCAGATGGTTCGCGACATTTTGAGTGATGACGGTCGCACTTAGTCCATAATCCGTGCTATTGGCTAGCTCTATGGCCTCATCTAAATCCCGCGCTTTGATAATAGCCACGACCGGCCCAAACGCCTCGGTTGAAAAGATTTTCATATCAGGCGTAACGTCTGCGACGGTGGTCGGCATATAAAAGTTATTTTTGCTCGTGCCGCCCGTTAGTACCCGCGCGTCTTTTTTCTTTGCATCGAGAACCAAATCATCGATAAAATCGCATTGTTTACGCTCGATAAGCGGCCCGATAATAGTGCGCGCATCGGTCGGATCGCCGACTTGTAAAATTTTAACTTTTTCCGTAAATTTGGAAACGAAATCGTCATAAATTTTTTCATGCACTATGATGCGCGAGCCTGCCATACAAATTTGACCTTGGTGCATAAAGATACCGAAAAACGCGGTATTTACGGCATAGTTAATGTCCGCATCTTCGAGAACCAGAACGGGACTTTTCCCACCCAGCTCAAGGGTGCATTTTTTCATATTTTTCGCCGCGCTTTGAGCTATATGCCTACCGACCTGGGTCGATCCCGTAAACGTTATCATAGATATACGCTTATCTTCTTGAAACGTTTCGCCAAGCACGCTACTTGAGTACGGAACGATATTTAGTATGCCGGCTGGCAAACCGGCCTCCTGTAGGATTTCGCCGAATACCAAGCCGCAAACTGGCGTATTTGACGATGGTTTTAATACAAAGCTATTTCCGGCCGCTATCGCAAAGGCAAACTTTTTGCTACTTAGAATCATCGGCGCATTAAACGGCGAAATGCCGGCGACTACCCCGAGCGGACGACGAACGGCATACGAAAAAACCCCATCGTCGTTTGAAACTAAAGTTTGTCCCGTTACGCGTCTGGCTTCACCCGCCGCAACGCGGAATATATCGCTAACGACGCTAATCTCAAAGTTGCATTTTGCGATCGTTGAGCCGCTTTCGCGCATCAATATATCCCTAATATCATCAGCTCTTTTTTCAAAAATTTCAGCCGCCCTTAAAAGCACGGCCTCCTTTTCGCGAGGAGTCGTTTTTGCCCAAAGCTTTTGCGCCTTATACGCGCTTGCGATGGCTAGCTCGATATCCTCTTTGCTAGCCATGTGCACTTTGGCGAACACCGAACCGTCGGCGGGATTTATGCTGTCTACGATAGTGCCGGCGCTTGAGCTTACATATTTGCCGTCTATGTATAGTTTGTATTCTTTCACGATGTTTTCCTTGCTAAATTTTAAAGTATGATTATATACTAGAAATTTTTACTGTATATA
>CALHQN010000058.1 GCA_938036585.1 uncultured Campylobacter sp. | reverse complement strand
ATTTCGCTACATTTCGCGCCCGAAATTCCAGCGCTTTGCAAATTCTAAGAGCGCATAATTTTCGCTATCCGCAAAATTCCGCGGCTCCGCAGAATTCTAAGAGTAGCTGTCGCGCCGCCTTATAAAATATATTTCGCCAGATCCTCGTCGCTTGCGATGCCTGCGAGCTTTTCGCTTACGAGCTTTTCATCCACGACGATCTTTTGCCCTTTAAACTTATCCGCTTCGAAGCTGATATCCTCAAGCACCTTTTCCATTATCGTATGCAGCCTTCTAGCGCCGATGTCTTCGACTTTTTCGTTCGTGCTTGCCGCAAATTTCGCGATCGCTTTAACCCCGTCCTCGCTAAATTCCAGCTCCACGCCCTCGGTCTTTAAAAGCGCCGAGTACTGCTTAAGAAGCGAATTTTTTGGCTTGGTTAAAATTTCGCACAGCGCCGCCTCGTCTAAGCTATCAAGCTCGACGCGAAGAGGGAAGCGCCCCTGAAGCTCGGGTATGAGATCGCTCGGCTTGCTGATATGAAAGGCGCCCGCGGCGATAAAAAGGATGTGATCGGTGTCGATATTGCCGAATTTCGTGCTTACGCTGCTGCCCTCCACGATCGGAAGCAGATCGCGCTGTACGCCCTCTTTGCTAGGATCCTGCCTGCCGCTATTGCCGCTTGAGACAGCCACCTTATCGATCTCGTCGATAAAGATGATGCCCTCGTTTTGCGCACGCCTAACGGCTTCGGCTTTGATGCTCTCCATATCTAAGACCTTCTCGCTAGCCTCGCTTTTAAGGGCAACTTTGGCGTCTTTTACCTTCATCTCTTTTTTGCTTTTGCGCGTCGAAATTCCGATTACCTTAATGAAGCTTTCCTGCATATTCGCCATCTCGGGCGGCAAATTCGGATTTGACTCAAGCGCGTTTTCGCTCACTTCAATCTCGATACTAAGATCATCCAGATCGCCGCGCTCGAGCTTAGCAGCCATCTTTTCGTAGCTTTTTTCGTAATCTGCGATCTTCTCCTCGCTCGCTCCGCGCGGAAGCGGCGGAAGGACTTTTTCTAAAATTTTACGCTTGATGTAATCATCGATCTTGTCTTTGTTTTTTTCAAATTCCTCGCCGCGTACTAAATTTACCGACGCTGCAGCCAGATCGCGCACCATGCTCTCCACGTCGCGCCCCACGAAGCCTACTTCGGTGTATTTGCTCGCCTCGACCTTGATAAAAGGAAGCCCAAACATCTTCGAAAGTCTGCGCGCGATCTCGGTCTTACCTACGCCGGTAGAGCCGATCATCAGGATATTTTTGGGCATCACCTCGTTTTTCATCTCATCTTCAAGCGCCATTCTACGGTAGCGATTTCGCAAAGCCACCGCTATCGTGCGTTTGGCGCTATTTTGTCCGATTATATATTCGTCTAATTTTTCTACGATCTGCTTTGGCGTCATCATCTCTTTTCGTCCCAAATTGCGTATGTTTTGATGTTCTCATTCGTGTAAATACAAATCTCGCCCGCGATCTTAAGGCTTTGCTTTACGAGCTCCTCTTCGTCTAGGCTTGCAAATTTATCCAAAGCTCGCGCCGCGCTAAGAGCGTAATTCCCGCCGCTTCCGATCGCTGCGATCTTGCCGTCGTCCGGCTCTACCACGTCGCCCGTGCCGCTAAGCAAAAAGATATTTTTGCGGTCCAGCACCAGCATCATCGCTTCGAGCTTTCGCAGATACTTATCCTTGCGCCACTGCTTGCTAAATTCTATCACGGCTCTTAAAAGATCGCCCTTTGCGCCATCTAAGCACTTCTCAAACATATCAAAAAGATTAAACGCATCGGCAGTGCTGCCCGCAAAGCCCGCCAAAACGTTGCCCTCTTTGCCGATCTTTCGAATTTTAGTAGCATTGCCCTTTAGGACGGTGCTTCCAAACGTAACCTGCCCGTCGCCGCCGATGACGGAGCCCTTCGCGCCTTTGTAGGCTAAAATGGTAGTCGCTTCAAACACTAGCCACCTCTATCTCAAATTTAGCGCTTATACCGTGCTTTAGCTTAGCATTTACGTCGTAGATCCCGGTCGTTTTGATAGCTTCGGTCTCTAAAATTTTCTTATCGATTTCGATCCCTTTTTGCTCTTTTAGCGCGGTTGCGATCTCATCTTTGGTCACCGAGCCGAAAAGCGCGCCGCTCTCGCCCGTCTGTTTTACGATCTTTACGCGGATCTTGGCTAGCTCCTCGGCTAGTTTTTGCAAGCTTGCGACCTCATATTTTTCAAGCTCAGCTTGCTTTTTCTTATCCGCTTCAAATTTACGCAAAACCTCAGTCGTAGCGGCTCTAGCGTAGCCTTTGCCGATTAGGAAGTTATTGCCGTAGCCGTCCTTGACCTCCTTTACCTCGCCCGCCTTTCCGAGCCCCTTAACGTCTTTGATCAATAATACTTTCATCCATTATCCTTTTAAATTTAGCTTTAAATTTATAAAATTTTATAGCGGCGCGGGCGGATCTGAAATTTAGTGAAATTTCATGAAACCCGCCAGCAACCGCTCGCGCTTTTTCGGTAAATTTTAAAATTTCGTTTTGTGAAATTTGCCTGTCTGTCGTGCGGCAAAATTTCAGCTAAAGCTTGCGTCCGTTCTTACCCGCGATGA
>CALHQN010000057.1 GCA_938036585.1 uncultured Campylobacter sp. | reverse complement strand
GTCATCGCAAACTACTGGCTAGATAAAATTTACTCTCGCGAGGAGGGCGCGGCGCACCGAAACGGCGACTATCATATCCACGATCTGGATTGTCTTACGGCGTATTGCGCGGGCTGGAGCTTGCGCGTGCTTCTAAACGAGGGCTTTAACGGCGTGCGCGGTAGGGTCGAGAGTAAGGCGCCGAAGCATTTCCGCGAAGCGCTATATCAGATGGCAAATTTCCTTGGAATTTTACAAAGCGAATGGGCGGGCGCGCAGGCGTTTAGCAGCTTTGACACGTATCTGGCGCCATACGTTTTCCGCGATAAATTAAGCGATGATGAGGTCAAAAAGGCGATTACGAGCTTCGTATTCAACCTAAACGTCCCAGCGCGCTGGGGTCAGAGCCCGTTTACCAACGTCACCATCGATATGACCTGCCCTGATGATCTAAAAACGCAGATCCCTACGCACAACAACGAGCATCTATTTAAAAATTTACGCGATGAGGAGCTTTTGGCCGAGGCTAAAA
Source organism: uncultured Campylobacter sp. (assembly GCA_938036585.1). Classification (GTDB taxonomy): domain Bacteria; phylum Campylobacterota; class Campylobacteria; order Campylobacterales; family Campylobacteraceae; genus Campylobacter_B. Next base: position 6,539 of record CALHQN010000057.1, on the reverse strand, counting down.
GGCGCGGTAAGGACTCGCTTGAGGCTTTGACTTACGGCGATTTCGAGCCCGAGATGAACCGCATCGTGATTGCGTTTTACGAGGTTTTAACGACGGGCGATAAGTGTGGTCAGCCCTTTACCTTCCCGATCCCTACGGTAAATTTAACGGAGGAGTTTGATTGGGATACTCCTGCAGCCGACGCGGTATTTGAAAACACCGCCAAGGTAGGCTCGAGCTATTTTCAAAATTTTATCGGTTCGCAATATATCACGAACGAAAAGGGCGAGCGCGTACCCAATCCAAAGGCGTATAAGCCTGGCGCCGTACGCTCGATGTGCTGCCGCTTGCAGCTCGATCTACGCGAGCTTCTTAAGCGCGGCGGAGGGCTTTTCGGAAGTGCGGAGATGACGGGAAGCATCGGCGTCGTAACGATAAATTTAGCCCGCCTAGGCTATCTGTATAAAAATAACGAAGAGGCGCTGTATGCGAGGCTAGATGAGCTTTTAGAGCTTGCAAAATCGACGCTTGAGAAGAAGCGAAAATTTGTTACCGAGATGTTCGAGCGCGGCTTGTATCCATATACGAAGCGCTATCTGCCGGGCTTTAACAACCATTTCAGCACCATCGGTATCAACGGTGCAAACGAGATGATACGAAATTTCAGCGGCAACAAAGAGGATATTACGACGGAATTCGGGCGTAAATTTGCCCTTAAAATGGTTGAGTATCTGCGCGAGAAGATCCGCTCGTTTCAGGAGCAGACGGGCAATCTATACAATCTCGAAGCCACGCCTGCCGAGGGCACGACGTATCGCTTCGCTAAAGAGGATAAGAAGCGCTACTCAGATATCATCCAGGCGGGATTTGATAAAAACATATATTACACCAACTCTACGCAGCTTCCGGCAAATTTCGGAAGCGATCCGTTTGAGGCGCTGGCGATGCAAGATGAGCTGCAAAGCTCCTACACCGGCGGCACGGTGCTGCATCTGTATATGAAGGAGCGCATCAGCTCGGCTCAGGCGTGCAAACAGCTCGTAAAAAGCGTAGTGCAAAACTACAAGCTTCCTTATATCACGATCACGCCGATTTTTAGCGTCTGCCATAAGCACGGCTACATCAGCGGCGAGCATGAATACTGCCCGAAATGCGACGAGGAGCTGCTGGCGGAATACAAAGCCAAGCAGAGCAAGGGCGCCTAAATAGCGATTTAAATTTTAATCTTAATGAAAGGATGGAGAATGGAATTTCCAAAAGAGTTAGAGGCAAAACGCACAAAATGCGTCGTTTACACAAGAGTAATGGGCTATTTGCGCCCAGTAGAGAGCTTTAATATCGGAAAGAAGGGCGAGCACAAAGAGCGCGTCTTTTTTGAAGAGAAAAAAGACAAAAAACAAATAGCCTAGTCGCCGCTACCGGCCAAATGCAACAAACGCATACGAAGCCGCCGCAAGCCTTAAACCTGCGTAACGCGCAGATTTACGAGATCACGCCGTTTACGATGCTTGATTTTCCTGATCACATCGCCGCGATCGCGTGGTTTTGCGGCTGCAATATGCGCTGCAATTACTGCTACAACCCACAAATCGTTACTTCACGGGGTAAAATTTCAAACGAAGAGTTTCTACGCTTTTTGGATGCGCGCGCGGGCAAGCTTCAGGGCATCGTATTTAGCGGCGGCGAATGCACCTATGCGAGCGATTTTATCCCGCTGGCGCACGAAGTTAAGCGGCGCGGCTTTTTGCTCAAGGTTGATACCAACGGCTCGAATCCGCAAAAGATCGAAGAGGCGCTAAACTTAGGGCTGATCGATTATATCGCGCTTGATTTTAAGGCGCCGCGGCAGGATTTTGAGCTCATCACGAAGTCAAGCTTATACGATAAATTTCTGCAAACTCTTAGGCTTTTGCTGCGGCAAAATTTTAAATTTGAGGTGCGTACAACCGTGCATGCCGATTTTTTAAACGAAGCAAAGATCGAGCAGATGGCGCAAATTCTATACAGCGAGGGCTACCGCGGCGTCTATTATCTACAAAACTTCCTGCCCACCGGCGATAATTTCGGTAATTTAAACGCGCCGCTTGCAAGCTTTGATCCGAGCAAAATTCGTACCGAGCTAAAGATAGAACTTCGAAATTTTGATTAAATTCACGCCGCCACGAGCGTCTTGCCGCGATGGGCGCGATGAAATTTTAATCTGGCGCATTTATCTAGCGCGCATTGTCCGTGCGCATTGTGCTGCGATAAATTTCGCCCCGCCGAAGGCTTTAAAATTTACCTTGCCACCGCTTGTTATATTTAAATTTTACTCCGTCCTCGACGTAAAATTCTATGTTTATCAAGGGCTTTAAATTTTATACCGCGTAAATTTACTTCGCGCCAAATTTCACGCCGTGCAGGCAGGCCGCTTCAAAACAAAAGGTAAATTTAGCTTGCTTTGGCTAAAATACGCCGAAATTTTTAAAAAGGCAAAAAATGGATAGGAAAAAAATCTACAACCCCTTCTCTGACGAGACCCTTACCGATCGCAAGATCTTTGGCGGCAATCCGCAGGGAATTTTAAATTTTACCAAGGCGAAATATCAATGGGCGCTGAAGCTTTGGGATCTGATGGAGGCCAACACCTGGTTTCCTAAAGAGGTCGATACCACGGACGACGTGCGCGATTACAACTTCAATCTCACAAGCGCCGAGAAGCGGATGTACGATCTCGTGTGGAGCCAGCTGATATCGATGGATAGCTTTCAGACCAACAATCTTGCCGATAATATCAACCCCTACATCACGGCTCCGGAGATCAACGCCGTGCTCGCTCGCCAAGCCTACGAGGAGGCCAACCACAGCAAGTCCTACGCCGTCATGGTCGAGGCGATCTGTGAAAATACCGATCTCATTTACGAGATGGAGAAGCACGACGATATGCTCCGTAGGAAAAACGACTATATCTCAAGCGTCTATGAGGAGCTTGCGGGCGAGGTTAGCGACGATAAACTGCTACTGGCGATGGTGGCGAATCAAATTTTAGAGGGGATCTATTTTTATAGCGGCTTTACCTCGATCTATGCGCTTGCTCGCGCGGGCAAGATGCTAGGCAGCGCGCAGATGATCCGCTTCATACAGCGCGACGAGATCACGCATCTGCTGCTCTTTCAAAATATGATAAATTCCGTCCGCAAGGAGCGCGCCGATCTGTTTAACAAACGCAACGTGGATAAAATTTACGAGATGTTCGAGACGGCGGGAAACTTAGAGATCGATTGGGGCAAATACATCACGGACAATCAAATCATGGGCTTTACGGACGACATCATCGAAGAATACATCCACTATCTGGTCGATCAGCGCCTGCTCGCCATCGGGCTTGAGAAGCGATACGGCGCGAAACACCCGATAAAATGGGTAGATGATTTTTCTAAATTTAATGATCAAAAGAGCAATTTTTTCGAGAGCAAGGTCACGAACTACAGCAAAGGAAGCTTGAGTTTCGATGATTTTTAGGGGATTTTGCGGTTTGAAATTTTACTCTGCCGCATCGCGGCGCCCGCGCTTGGATGGCATTTTTAAAAGCTCTATTGGTTTGGAATTTAAACATAGCAAAAGCTTTTGCGGCTTTAAATTTAACGCCGGGTCGGGCGGGAGCGCGTCATGGTCTCGCTAGAGCGGCTTCGCTGCGAAAAGATGGCGAACGACATCGCCGAGCAGGTTAGCTTAAATCCTGCGCTTTTTGAGGCGTTTTGCAGCGTCGCTAGAAGCGAGTTCGCCCCGCTGGGCGCGCACGCCTTTAGCCTTAACGCGCAGCCCATTTTGGCTAGCCAGTGGATCAGCTCGCCGTTGACGGTCGCGCGCATGACGATGGCGCTAAATGTGGATCCGAAGGTCGAGAAAATTTTAGAGATCGGCTGCGGCAGCGGCTATCAAGCGGCGATTTTAAGCAGGATGGTTCACCGCGTCTTTGCCGTCGAGCGCGTCGAGCGGCTGGTGGGCGAGGCGAAAAGGCACTTTGCAAATCTCGGGATTTCAAACATCAGTCTGCGCCACGATGACGGCAACGCCGGGTGGAAAAATTTCGCCCCTTTTGATAGGATTTTGCTCTCCGCGTGCGCCGAGCGGATCGACGAGCGGCTGTTTGCGCAACTGGAGGACGGAGGAATTTTGGTCGCTCCGATGAATAGAGGCGGCTCGCAAAAGATTGTTAGATTTAGTAAAATTTCGCCAAGCGAGATCAAAGAAGAGGAGCTCGGCGCTTGCGAATTCGTCCCGCTGGTGCAGGGTCGCGGATAGATCTAGCGCGCAGTAAATTTTAAAATTTTCTACCGCCGCGGGCGCGTAAATTTAATAAAATTTTGCTTTCGCGCTTCGCCGCAAAATCAGAGTTTTATTAATTATTTATTTAAATTCAAGTACAATACACAATTTTAATCTTTCAAGGATGAGTCATGCAAGATTTTAGCAAGGAAAAGATAGAGTCGCTGGTCGTCAGCTGGAAAAATCACAACAAAAACCAATTCTGGCTTAAAAAACAAACCGCGATCTCAAAGTATTTAGGCGAGATAAAGCGCTGCTTGGCGAGCTTCGATGAGACCGAGAACGAGTTTTTGCAAACTTTATATATAAATCTCAGCGACGGCAATCTTAGAAGCTGCAAAATTTTATCTTTGGGCGAGAAGTTCGCGCACGCCGAGTATTTCTTTATGGATCAGTTTTTTGATTCCAATATCAGCGCGTTTTATTATGATTTCGCTTTCAAAGACCGTATCGTCGGCAAAAAGGAGCTATTTCCTAAAAATGCCGTAAAAAGCGTAGATAGCGTGCTTAGCGGCGAGGATAAAAACATCGTCTCGCTTTATGTTTTTATCGAAAATATCGTCAAAAATTTCAATAGCTATTCGCAGGAGCGCACCGCGCGCGATATTTTCAAACAAAAGCTAGTCAATTTCTACGACGAGCTTTACAGGCTTCTTACGGCGGTGGATAGTGCTTTGGCGATCGATTTTTTCGATGTCGCGCTGCATAATCAGCCCTTCGTGCTGATGGAATTTTTAAAATCCGCGATAAATGCCGATAATTTCTATCTGATCGACAGCTACCTAAGCGACGACGGAATGCTAAATTTAGGACTTGCCGAGGACGGCGATTTCGCGCAAATTTCGCGCAAGAAGCTCTATCTGCTAGCCAGCATATTTGCGCAGTGCAACGACGAGTTCCCGACGCTCGTTTATCGCGACGAGACCGCGCAAATTCTATCCTTGCTCTACGACGAAAAGGTTGAAATTTTTGAAGAATTTTACGAAGTAAGTTCACGATTTATCGCGGAATTTACCCCGTATCCGCAAGACGTCGTGGGCGCGGCTAGGATCGTGTATTCGTCGCTGTTTTTCGAATACGTCAAAAATTACAAGAGCGAAGAGGTTGCGAAAAATACGATCTTTTACGGCGCGATTGGCACCGGCAAAACCCGCAGACTGCAATCTTTGATTATCGAAAAGAAGCTTGCGACCAAAAATTTCCGCTACGTTTGCCTGCATGAAGGCTTTGAATATCGCGATTTCATCGACGGATTTTACGGCGAAAGCTTCATTAGCGGCGAGTTTAAGGCGCTGTGCAAAGAGGCGCTAAACGATCCGAAGGGCGAGTATTATTTTTTGATCGACAATGCAAGCGCTGCGAGCTTGGATAAAATTTTTGGCGAGGCCGCGGTGCTTTTGGATCGCCGCTACGACGAGGAAGACGAGCTTTCGCTGATCCGTACGAAAAACTCCCATGTAATCGACGGCTTTGAAGAGGGCGAGAAAGCGCGCGCCAGCGTCCTTTTAAAGGATGGCCGCTCATATTTTGCGGTGTCCAAAAATTTATACGTCCTATGCACTCTAAGTGAGCACAAATGCGTTTCGCCGTCGATCGCAAAGGCGTTTAGATGGATCAGATGTGAGTGCGATTACGGCGCGCTTGAGGATTATTTAAGAGACCGCGAGATCATAAACGCAAGCGCGGTCGTTGCGGTTTGCAAGGCGCTGAATAAGTTTATCGCCGATGAGGCGGGCGGTCTCTGCGCGATCGGACACGGCGTATTTATGGGACTAGGACGCTACCAAAACAACGCTCAGATCATGCAAGAAGGGCTAAACGGCTTTTTCGCCGAGGTGCTAGAGCCGATCTTTAGGTGCGCAGCAAGCGGCGAAGATACCGCCGCAAGCCTTAGCGAGCGCATCGCAGAAGCTAGAGGCGTGTTTAAATTTTAGTATTTTCATTTACATATATTTTAAAGTAAATTTTGCAATAACAGAATTTTATATTAGAGGAAAAATTCCATGACCGACAGCATTGTAAATAATTATAAATATGACGCAGAATATATTAGTTATATTAGAAATGGTAATTCCGCCGCAGTTCTTATTACTAGAGATTTGGTGAGAAGCGTAAATACGATCGGTAAGTGGGTTGATATCATTGAGAGCAATATTTGCGACAGGATCGATGGGAGAATTGATTTTAACTATTTCATTGTTGAAATTTTTCCTAGAAAGACTAAGCCGGATTATTCCAATGCAGTGTCAGAA
>CALHQN010000056.1 GCA_938036585.1 uncultured Campylobacter sp. | reverse complement strand
GCGTGTAGCCGCCCGATTTTTTGCTGTCGTAGGCAAAATACGCCTGCGCGTAAAGCTCGGTTTTATCGCCGATGATTTTGATGGAGTTTTTATTCGCTCCCACTGTACCGTCCGCGCCAAGTCCGTAAAATAAGCACTCTTTCACGCTTGCGTCGCTTAGCGAAATTTTCTCGCCGACTTTTAGCGAGGTGAAGGTCACGTCGTCCTCGATACCGACGGTAAAGCCGTTTTTAGGCTCACTCAAATTTAAATTTTCAAAGACGGCTAGCATTTGCGCAGGATCGACGTCTTTTGAGCTTAGGCCGTAGCGGCCGCCTACGATCACGGGCTGATTTTTGCGTCCGTAAAATGCCGCCTTGACGTCCAGATATAGCGGCTCGCCGAGGCTTCCGGGCTCTTTGGTGCGGTCTAGCACGGCGATCTTTTCTACCGTCTCAGGCATCACGTCAAAGAGGTATTTTAGACTAAACGGGCGGTATAGATGTACTTTTAGCACGCCTACTTTTTCGCCCTTTGCGCGCAGGTGATCGACGACTTCTTCGAGAGTTTGCGTGACCGAGCCCATCGCGACCACGACGCGCTTAGCATGCGGATCGCCGTAATAATTAAACGGTCTATAATCGCGTCCCGTGATTTTTGAAATTTCTTTTAGATACTCCGCCACGATATCAGGAATCGCATCGTAGTAGCGGTTGGCTAGCTCGCGAGTTTGGAAATAAATATCGTCGTTTTGCGCTGTACCGCGAGTTTTAGGACTCTCGGGACTTAGCGCTTCGTCTCTAAATTTTTGCAGCGCCTCGCGGTCAAGAAGCCTATCAAAGTGCGCGTAGTCAAGCACCTCGACCTTTTGTATCTCGTGGCTCGTGCGAAATCCGTCGAAAAAGTGCAAAAACGGCACGCGACCCTTGATCGCCGCTAGGTGCGCGACGCCGGCGATATCCATGACCTCTTGCACGGAGCCGCTTGCCAGCATAGCAAATCCCGTTTGCCGACAGGCATAGATGTCCTGATGATCGCCAAAGATAGAAAGCGCCTGAGCCGCGATAGAGCGCGCGCTCACGTGGATGACGCCGGGTAGTAGTTGACCTGCGATCTTGTACATATTTGGGATTTTTAGAAGTAGACCTTGCGAAGCCGTGTATGTAGTAGTTAGCGCGCCCACTTGCAGCGAGCCATGCACGGTGCCCGCAGCTCCGCCTTCGCTTTGCATTTCGACTACTTTAACGGGCATGCCGAATAAATTTTTCTTACCCTGAGCCGCCCACATATCGGTGTAATCAGCCATCGGCGAGCTAGGAGTGATCGGGTAGATACCCGCAACCTCGGTAAATGCGTACGATGCGTGCGCCGCAGCCTCGTTTCCGTCCATAGTTTTCATTATTTTAGCCATTTTTCCGCCTTAAATTTTCTTACGATTTTTAAAAATCTTTTATTATAGAGCTAAATTCCAAAATCTATCATTAATCCGCCGCTTTACATTTTCAAAAAGGATTAAATTTAATAATCCAAAGCCCCAAATTTGAGCTACAATCAAAAAATATTTGACGGCCGATTTTTATAAATTTGCTAAAATTTAGCCGCTAAATTTAATCGCGCGCCGCTTCATTCCTCTATCGTATAATTTTCCCAAAAGAAATTTATCCACTCATCCGTTTTTGAAATTTTAAAATCGGGCTGGATGAGCGCCTTGGGTTTGTAAAAAATCACCGCCGTTTTAAGCTCTATTTGCGGGAATTTCTCCAGCAGCACGCGCTTGATCTCGACCATGCTGTCGCCGCTGTCGATGATATCGTCCACCAGCAGCACGCGCTTGTAAAGCTCCAGATCGGGCACGTTGAAAACGTCGATGGTGTCGAGCTTTTTGGTATCTGCGTAGTGGATGGAATTTATCGAAAATATCGTACGCATATCAAGCGCGTTGGCTAGTGCATGGCCGAATGTAAGCCCACCTCTAGCGATCGCCACGATCGCATCGGGCATGAATTCGTCCCTAACCTGCTTTGCTATAACTCTTGCGTCGCGATCCATCTCGTCAAAACTATAAAATCTCATATCTTTCCTTAAAATTTAATGCATCAAAAATACTAAAACGCTAATCGCGCCAAGCGTCAAAACGCCCAAATTTAAATCTTTTATCCTGCGCTGAGCGAGTCTAACTACGATATATGCGATAAAGCCAAAGCTTAAGCCGTTGGTGATCGAGTAGGTAAAAGGCATTAAAAACACTATGAAAAACGCAGGGATTAGAATTCCCGCGTCGCTATAATCGATCTTGCCAAGCTCGCTAAACATCAAAACCCCGACCATTACGAGGATCGGATAGATCGCATTTGCCGGAATCGCCTTAAATAGCGGTAGCATAAACAGCGTCAGCACGAAAAATATAGCGCAAAATACCGCCGTTAGCCCCGTGCGGCCGCCCGCTTCTACTCCGCTGGCGCTCTCGGCAAATGCAGTGACCGTGCTCGTTCCTATAACGGCGCCTGCGACGCTTCCTATCGCATCGGAGGTTAAATTTCTAGATAGTTTTTTCATGCCGTCTTTGCTATTCTCTCCAAAAAGTCCCGCACGATTGCCAACGCCGGTTAGAGTGCCGATGCTATCAAATAGATGCGTGACGAAAAATGTGATTATAAAAGGCACGAACGCAAGCTTTAGCGCTCCGGAGATATCTAGCTTAGCAAATATCGGCGTTATGCCGCTTGGCGCGCTTACTATGCCATGCGGTGCGGGTGAAATTCCAGTCACCCACGCAACGCACGAAGTAATCAAGATGCTTAAGATAAACGCCGCCTTGATTCTAAGCACAAAAAGCACCAGCACGACTGCTAAGCCTAAAATTCCAAGCAAAACGTTTAGATCTTTTAAATTTCCTAAAGTTACTAGCGTTGCCTGACTAGGCGCGATGACGCCCATCTGTTTAAGTCCGATGAAGCAGATGAAAGCCCCGATACCCGCGCTTATGGCGCGACGCAGATCAAGTGGGATAGATTTGATAACCCAAACGCGAAAGTTCGTAAACGAAAGCACGGTAAAAAGCGCTCCGCTTATCGCTACGATGCCAAGTGCGCTCTGCCACGGCATCTTCGCATCCACGCACAACGCAAAGGTAAAATACGCATTTAGCCCCATGCCGACGCTAAGCGCTACGGGGGTATTTGCAAAAAGCCCGTTAAATAGCGTTGCGATTATCGTAATAAGCGCGGTTGCCGTAACAAGCGCATCAAACGGCATGCCCGCAATACTCATAATGTTTGCATTCACGGGTACGATGTAAATCATCGCCAAAAACGTAGTAAGCCCTGCGATAAGCTCCTGTTTTACCGACGTTTTCGCGGCGGCGAGATGAAAGAATTTCTCCACTTGCTCCTCCTTTAAAATTTATTCGTAAATTTCGATCTGGTTATACAAGCTGTCGCGCTCTACGGGCACAAAGCCCGCCGTGCTGATCATATCGATAAAATCGCGCTTGCTCTGCCCTTTTTTGCTGCCGGCGCCGGCGCTGCTTTGAATGCTTTCGTTCTCGATCGTGCCGTCAAGATCATCCGCGCCGAAATCCTGCGCTACGAGGGCCAAGCTTAAGGTCGAGGTCGCCCAGTAAGCCTTGATATGCGTGACGTTATCAAGCAGAATTCTACTAATCGCGATCGTTTTTAAAATTTCGACCGAGCCCAAAAAGCCCTTCACGTCCAGATAGTTGTTCTCGCGCTGATACACGAGCGGGATAAAGGCGTTGAAACCGCCGCCGTTAGCGCGAGCCAGGCTCTCGTCTTGCAGCGCGCGGATACGCAAGATGTGATCTATGCGGTGCGCGCGACTTTCGATATGTCCAAAGAGCATCGTAGCGTTGCTCTGACGCCCGCGCGCATGCCACAGCGAGTGGATACGTAGCCACTGCTCGCTTGAGACCTTGCCTTTGCAAATTTGATCCCTGATCTGCTCGTCGAAAATTTCGGCGCCGCCTCCTGGCATCGAATCCACGCCGCTTTGCATCATCAGCTCTATCGTCTCTTCGTAGCTCATCTTCCACTTTCGCCGCCAATAATCGATCTCTGCCGCGGTCATCGCCTTGATGTGCAAAAGCGGATATTTTTGTTTTATCGCTTTAAAAATTCCCAAATATTGCTGCGGCGTAACGAATGGATTGTGCGAGCTTACGATATGAATCTCCTTCGTGCCGCGCGCCACCGTCTCATCCACGATACGCATAATCTCATCATCGCTCATCGTGTAGGCGTTTTCGTTCTTTCGGTGCGCCGAAAATGCGCAAAATCTACAGGTATCTGCGCATAAATTCGAAGGATTGATATGACGATTTGCGTTGAAATAGACGTTTTTGCCGTTTTTTTCTTTGCGAATAGCAAAGGCGAATTTGCCCAGATCGAAAAGATCCAGATCCCATAATTTCACGCCGTCTTCGTAATTTAATCTCTCGCCGCTTTGTAGTTTTTCTAAAATTTCCATCGATTTCCCAAGCCAAATTTTGTGCTAATTATATAATTTTTTGCTTACAAAACGGATAAGCGGACTAAATTTAGAGCCGAATTTCGTTAATTTAAAATAGCGTAGTAAAATGGGCGCCAAATTTTAAATAAGGAAAGCAAGATGTGTGGAATCGTAGGCTACATCGGAAATGAAGAGAAAAAAAAGATCGTACTTGACGGCCTTAAGGAGCTGGAGTATCGCGGATACGACAGCGCGGGGATCGCCGTGATGGATCAGAGCGCAAATATAAAGTATTTCAAAGCGGTCGGCAAGCTGAATAATCTGGAAGATAAGATGAAAGATTACCAAAGCAGCGGCTTTGGCGTCGCGATCGGGCACACTCGCTGGGCGACGCACGGAAAGCCGACCGAGCTTAACGCGCACCCGCATTTTGGAGATTTTAGCTTCGTCGTACACAACGGCATCATCGAAAACTACGCCGAGCTAAAAGACGAGCTCGAAGCGGACGGCGTGAAATTTTTAAGCCAGACCGACACCGAGGTGATCGTGCATCTTTTCGAGAAAAATTTTAAGGCTACCAACGACGCGTTTAAGGCATACGAGGCTACGATTAAGCGATTAGAGGGTGCTTACGCCACGCTTTTGATCACAAAGGCCGCTCCGGGAGAGATTTTCTTTGCCAAAAACGCAGCCCCGCTGATCGTCGCAAAAAACGATAAAAACGAAATTTTCTTTAGCTCCTCGGACGCTCCGCTCATCGGGCTTGCGAATACAGCCGCGTATCTGGACGATCAAATTTACGGCGTCGCAAAGCTCGGGCAGATCGACGTTTTTAAAAAATCTAAGCCGCATAATTGCACTTTTAGCGAGCTTCCAAAGGACAAGAGCTACGCGCAAAAAGAGGGTTTTAGATTTTTTATGGAAAAAGAAATTTACGAACAGGCGCAAGTCGTAACCGAAACGATGATGGGGCGCGTAATCAAGGGCGGTAAGATAAAATTTGACGAGCTTGACGCAGCGCTGTTTGAGGGCATCGACGAGATCGTGTTATGCGCCTGCGGCACGAGCTATCACGCCGCGCTCGTAAGCTCGTATCTTTTCGAGCGCATCGCTAAAATCCGCACGAAAGTAGAAGTTGCTAGCGAATTCCGCTACAAGGAGCCGTTTTTGAATAAAAACGCCCTTTTCATCGTCATTTCGCAAAGCGGCGAGACCGCCGACACCTTAGAGGCGCTGCATATCGCTAAAAAAGCCGGTCTTAGGACGCTTGCGATCTGCAATATCGATAATAGCTCGATCGTGCGCATGGCAGGCAGCGTGATCCTCACCCGCGCGGGCATCGAAAAGGGCGTAGCCTCTACGAAAGCTTTTGCGACGCAGGTTATGGTGCTATGGATGTTCGTGATCTATCTTGCAAATCTGCGCGGCACCGTCTCCGCCAAAAACAACGCGAGCGAAATTTCGGCGATGCTTCATATCCCGCAAATTCTAAAGATCAAAGACGGCTTGCAGGATAAAATTTACCGCATGAGCAAGCACTATCTGCACGGACACGGCTTTTTCTTTATCGGTCGCGATATTTTCTATCCGCTCGCTCTTGAGGGCGCACTCAAGCTCAAGGAGATCTCCTATATTCATGCTGAAGCATATGCAGCAGGTGAGCTGAAGCACGGAACACTTGCCCTGATTGTTGAGGGAGTGCCTGTGATTGCACTCGCGACACAGCGCAGCGTCTATGAAAAGACACTCTCCAACATCAAAGAGGTAAAGGCACGTGATGCTGTTGTCATCGGTATTGCGGCAGAGGGGGATATGGAACTCGAGAAATATGTCGATCACGTTATGCATGTACCTGCATCGGATGAGTTCATCATGCCGATTCTCTCAGTGATTCCGCTGCAGCTGCTCGCCTACTATGCAGCAATCACACGTGGCTGCGATGTAGACAA
>CALHQN010000055.1 GCA_938036585.1 uncultured Campylobacter sp. | reverse complement strand
CGCTCAAGCTTGCAGGCTTTTTGGACGAACTTGCCGAAAACGGGCTTTTGGCAAGCTGCAGCGTAAATTTGCCTAACTCGGCGGCAGAAATTTCAAAGCCGTACAGCGACGCAAAGAGCGCGGATAGCAAAGCGGTGACGATGCAAATTTCAAGTGCAGATTTTGCGGCTACGGATAAAATTTTGAGCGCGAACGAGGCTGATAAAATTCCAAGCGCGACGGCGGCAAAGATCGCAAAAGTAGATGTCGCAGCAACCCGTACCGCAAAAACTACAAACCGGTACAGGCAAGCAAACAGTAGAATTTTTGCAGATGGGCAAAGGCGCCAAGGCGGTAGGGCATTTGCAAACGGACGCAGGCGCCAAGGCGGCAGAGATTTCAAATGCGGCGAAAGTATCTAAATCGGGCGGCAAGGCGGGTGCGTGCCGCAGCGAAGGCGGCACGGAGCCGCTACAAACAAAGCCCTCGCAAAAAGAGGTTTTAAATTTAGCGGGAGCCGATGTTTTGGACGTGGGCAGTAGCACGGGCGGGTTCGTGCAAATTTTGCTTCAGCGCGGCGCAAAGAGCGTGACCGCACTTGACATCGGCAGCTCGCAGCTAAGCGAAATTTTGCGGTGCGATTCTCGCGTGATCGTGCGTGAAAACACCGACATTAGGGAGTTTATAAGCGAGAAAAAATTCGATCTCATCACCTGCGACGTGAGCTTCATCTCGCTAAATTTAATCCTAGAAAGCCTCGCGCGCCTTGCAAAAAGCGCTCTCATCGTGCTGTTTAAGCCGCAATTTGAGGTGGGCGCGGAGGCGAAGCGAAATAAAAAAGGCGTGCTCAAGGACGAAAAAGCGGTATGCGCCGCACGGGCGAAATTTGAGCAGCTATGCGCCGAGCTGGGGCTTGCCACGCTGCATGCCGGTGCCTGCAAAATCACGGGCAAAGAGGGAAATAGGGAATTTTTCTATCTTCTAAAAAGGATGAACGATGAAATTTAAAAACTTAATTATCTTGGCGTTTTGCGCGCTATTTTTGGGCTCATGCGCTAAAAGCTTAAACCCCAAAGCGCCGATCGTAAAAAACTTCGACATCGCTAAATTTAGCGGCGGCTGGTACGAAATCGCCCGCATGAAGGGCGGCGGCGAACTGCAAAACACCGCATATGAGTGTTTCATCGATAAAAACTCCACGATCAATCTTCTGAAAACCGCCAAAACAAGCTCCGGCAAAATCGAGAACGAGCAGCATGTGCTGGAGTTTGCCGGCGATAAAAACGTAGGCCTTCTCTACCGAAAGGGCTTGATCTCAGACTCCCTCTACCGCGTGGCACAGGTGGACGGCGACTATCGCTACGCACTGATTTTCGGTGCCGATACGAGCGAGCTGTATATCCTCTCGCGCAGCAAAACCCTGCCCGAGCCGATCCGCATCGTCTATCTGAAAAAGGCAAAGCACAGCGGCTATGACACCAAAAAAATCGTCTGGACGAAGCAAAAATAATGGATGAAATTTTAAAGCAAAATCCGCCCAAATCCCCTTCGCAAGAGAGCGAGAACCATCTGGAAAGCGAAGCTTTAATGCCTTGCAGCGAGGGTCTGCGCGAAATTTTAAAAGCAAAATTTGAGCGGGGCGAGATTTTCGCCTCGCCGCAAAACGCCGCCCGCGAGGAAGTTCACGCCGTAGCGATCGGAAATTTCGACGGTATGCATCTGGGGCATCAAAAATTATTTGAAAATTTAGGCGAGCACGGGGCTATAATCGTGGTTTTGACGGGCGTAGGAAGCAAGCTTACGCCCTTTGCGTTTCGCAGCGCATTCACGCAGAAAAAAATATTTTACTGCGAACTTAGCAAAATCAAAAACCTAAGCGGAGGCGAATTTATCGAGCTTTTAGGGCAAAATTTCATAAATTTACAAAAGATCGTCGTCGGCGAGGATTTTAGATTCGGGCGCGATCGAGCCTGCGGAGTGGAGTTTTTGCAGCGCGAATTTTGCGGGCAAACCTGCGTCTTAGGGGAGTTTTGCTTGGGCGGCAGCGGCGTGCATTCAAGCAGGATCAAGGAGCTTTTGTCGCGCGGACGGTGCGAAGCGGCGGCGGAGCTTTTAGGGCGAGATTACGAGCTCTGCGGACGGATCGTGCGCGGCCAGGGGCGCGGGGCGCGAGAGTTCGTAGCGACGCTAAATCTTGAGCCCGGTTGGTTTTTTATCCCAAAAAGCGGCGTTTACGCAACCGTCACAAGCGTGTGCGGCGCAAGATACAAAAGCGTGAGCTTTGTGGGAGAGCGCCTTAGCACCGACGGGGCTTTCGCGCTTGAAACTCACATTTTGGGAGACTTTGCAGGCTTTGAGGCTGTAAAGTCCACGCAAGATCGCCCGCCATGCTGCGGAGGGCAAGCTGCAGATTCTGCACAAAATTTAGATGAAATTTCGGCGCGTAATTCGGACAAAATTTCTACGCAGAATTTTGCAGCGTACGAGAGCCTGGGTGCCGAGAATAAAAATTTAGAGACGGCGTGCAAAAACGGCGGCGCGAAATTTGCCTACGTGAAATTTATAAAATTTATACGCGAGAATCAAAATTTTACCGATCCGGCGCGGCTTAAAGAGCAAATTTTAAAAGACGTCGCCGAAGCGAAGCGGATTTTGCAAGATCGCGAAATTTAGTAGCGCTTTCCGCTCTCAGAGCCTTAATGCGCTTTTGGCTTGAGTATGCGAAGCGGACGCAAGCTACGGCAAGATTAGCGATCGCGCAAATTTAGCTGCGGCACAAGCCCAAATTAGCGGCTAACCCTTGAATGCAAAACAAGAGCTAAGCGGCTAAAATCCGCGTCTAGCCAGGCGCGGATTTTAGTGGGCCAAAATTTTGCGGTGTGTAAAATCACAAAAACGCTTACGGAATTCCGCTTGCAGAGCTTTTGGACGCTATGCACCCATGTTTAAGGAATTTGAAGAGGCTAATTTAACGGTGCAATTCAACGTCAAAGTTTAGCGGCGCGAGCTCTAGGCTCGCAAGGCGCTAGACCGAGCATAAAATTTACTCGCGTAAATTCCGCGCCGACTAGATTGCAGCTCGAAGCTCGGTGCGAGCCGAGATATAGCGCGTCTGCAACCAAAAACGCGCGTCGCGCGTAAAATTTAGGCGATCCGCGCGGGCAAGTGCGGCAAAAATCCTGTGCTCAGCGGCCGCAAGACGGGCACTGCGCGAATAGCAAAGCAAAAAAGGAAACGGATGAAAGACGAAATTTTTAAAGAGCCTATCAAAAAACAGTTTGAGTTTGACGCCAGCGTCGCGTCGGTTTTTGATGATATGATCGGCCGCAGCGTGCCGTTTTACGAGGCAAGCACGCGGCTTAGCAGCGAGCTTTTGGCGCGGATACTACCGCAAAAGGCCCGCGTTATCGATCTTGGCTGCTCGACTGCGACCGCGCTGCTGGCGCTGTTTGCGCTGCGCCCCGATCTGCGGCTGTGCGGCATCGATAGCTCGGAGGCGATGATACAAAACGCCCGCGCTAAGGCGGCGGCGTTCGGCGCCGAGCTCGAGCTTAACGTATCTGACGTGCTGGATGCGAGCCTCGCGGACTGCGACGCCGTGATCCTAAACTACACCTTGCAGTTCATCAGGCCGCCGCGTAGGGCCGCGCTCGTAAGTAAAATTTACGACGGATTGCGCGAGGGCGGGGTTTTGATCTTTAGCGAAAAGATCGTCTACGAAGAGCCTGCGCTCGCGCGCCGGATGATCGAAATTTACGAGGATTACAAGCGCGCGCAGGGCTACTCGCGCTACGAGATCGCGCAAAAACGCGAGGCGCTCGAAAACGTGCTCGTGCCATACACGGAGGCGGAAAACCGCGCCTTGGCGCTGGGCGCGGGCTTTAAGCTCGTAGAGAGTATCTTTAAATGGGCGAATTTTATGAGTTTTGCGGCGTTTAAATAACGAGTAGATGCAACGCGTATTTTGCAAAAAAGATTTAAGTTTTAAATTTTAACGGCGAGCATTTTTGAAAATTTGCAAAGCAAATATCGCCTTGCAATATAAAATTTTGCTGCACTAAAGCTATTTTCATCGATTAAATACGCCATAACGAGCGCAGTGGCACATTTAGAAAGGATAAAATTCTTAATTTTGCGTTATTTATTCGGTTCTGTTTTAGTGATCAATCCGGTATTTTCGTCGATCTTCTCACTTGCGACGCGTCTTTCAAAGCTTGCTATAAACTCGTCGTATTCGATCTTTTTAGCTCTATCTGCTTCGTATTTTTTCATAGCTTTTTGGAAATCGCTACGTTCAAAAAAATCATTCCAAATCGCGAACAAAGCAAAAGCTAAAAGTCCCCATATATAGCCGCCGATAAAGAAATTTCCGGTGATACAAAATACGGCGCAGACTATTATGTCGGTCGCAATATAGCCCACTCCGCGTCTCCCGGCCGGCAAAATGGGCTCGGACAAACGATAAGTGCCTAAGGTATCTACGCCTTTTGAGATATTTTTCAAGCAGCCCGCCGCTTTGCGCATATCATCTGCAAACACACGAAGCAACGGTATGGATAATTGATTTAAAAGAACATAAAACCCAGAATATTTCCTAGCTTTACCTTATAATACGCGTACTCTTTACCTAACCGAACAAAAGGAAGATACATGAAAAAGTTTGCCGCATTGGGCTTGGCCGCCCTGTTTGCCGCCCCCGCCGCCCTGGCTGAGCCCAGGAGCTCATGGCTGCCCGAAGTCCAGCAGGTTTACAAACAACTTATGCAGGAAAAAGACCCGAGCGCCCGCCAAGCAGAGCTGTTCCAAGGCAGCGCCAAAGTGGGCGAAACCAAAACCCACCAGATTCAGCTCACCGCCGGCAAATACTACACATTCTTCGCCGCCTGCGATCACGACTGCAACAACATCGACCTAACCCTCAAATCAGCCGATGGCAACGTAATCAAAGCCGATACCGAAGAAGACGACGCGCCCATGTTCGCCCTGCGCCCCACCCGCACCGGCCGCTACACCTTAAGCGTAACCATCCCCGGCTGCAAAACCGCCTCCGGCTGCCAATACAGCAGCACTGTATTCGTGGGCAACCAACAAATCTTCCGAGATTAACCGCCCAACTTGCAAACAGGCACGCCTCAGGCTTGCCTGTTTTTTATTGCATTGATTCAAACTGTCGGAACTGGGCTACCTGAAACTTTCAGGTAGCCTTTTCGACACCCGATGCCATCCACTATAACCAACCTAACTTTCACCACAACCTTGTCCTGCCTTGCCATACTTTCGCGCCACCTGCGGATCCCCTCCTTGTATCGAAAGTTAATTTGGCTTGCTATATAATCAGCGCCAACGTATTCATGCAGCAAACCATCATGCCTCAAACCATCGCCACCGTCCGCGAAATCCGCATTGCCCAGCCCAAACCCTTTGCCCGCGGCCAAATCAGCGGCATCGACAAACAACCCGTCACCGGCCCCATCGAAGCCACCCCCACCGGCCTGGCAGGCGACGGCGTGGGCGACCCGCGCTACCACGGCGGTGCCGACAAAGCCCTGCATTGCTACGCCCAACACCACTATGAACACTGGCAAGCCCAATTCCCCGGCAATCCGCACTTCCGCGCCGGCGGCTTTGGCGAAAACCTCTGCATCGAAGGCACAGATGAATGGCAAGTCTGCCTCGGCGACCAATGGCAAATCGGCAGCGCCCGCTTCGAAGTCAGCCAAGGCCGCCAGCCCTGCTGGAAACTCAACGAACGCTTCGGCGTGCCCGACATCGCCGCCCAAGTACAGCACAATCTGCGCTGCGGCTGGTATTTGCGCGTATTGCAAAGCGGCCGCATCCAAGCGGGCGACAGCGTGCGGCTCCTCGCCCGCCCCTATGCCGATTGGCCGCTCAGCCGCATCCTCGAGCTCATCGACAGCCAAAACTGCCAGCCCCAGGCCATGCGCGAAGTGCTGCAACTACCCCTGCCCCCTTCCTGGCAGCATATGTTCCAACGCCGCCTCGACACCGGCGAATGCGAAGATTGGCAGCGCCGCCTATTCGGCTGAACCACCATTTAAACTCTACCGACAATTCGCTTCAACTGCGTAAAAACCCTGCTTTCAGGTATCGTCGAAATAATGATTTCTTCATGCAGCTAGCCACAAACCGTACGCCAACGCAGTGAGCAACCGCCTTGAACTTCATACCAATATGAGCAAAATCTTCTTTACCTCCGACCTCCACTTCTCCCACAAAAACATTGCCAAATTCTGCCCCCAGTTCCGCCGCTTCGCCAGCGTTGAAGAAATGGACGAACACCTCGTGGCCATGTGGAACCGCACCGTTTCCCCCGAAGATGAAGTGTACAACTTGGGCGACCTCAGCTTCTCTCACGACCTCAAACACATCACCCAACTGCTTTCCCGTCTCAAC
>CALHQN010000054.1 GCA_938036585.1 uncultured Campylobacter sp. | reverse complement strand
ATTTTTACGTTCATAGGCGGACTCGTCGGTGCTTACGTCCTGCTTCTAGTAGATGCGAAATTCCTAAACTACCTCATTCCGATCCTGCTGCTGGCGCTTTTCTTTTATATGATTTTTTCGCCAAACCTTGGCGAAGCGCCCGCCAAACCCAAGATGTCAAAAAAGAGCTTTTACGCGATTTTCGGGCTTGTTTTGGGCTTTTACGACGGATTTTTCGGCCCTGGTACGGGCTCGTTTTGGACGTTTGCTCTCGTGGGAATTTTAGGGCTTTATATGAAAAAGGCGGTCGCGCACACGAAGGTTTTAAATTTCACCTCAAACATCGTCTCTTTGGGCGTTTTTATCATCGGTGGGCAGATTTTATGGCTAGTCGGAGTGGTGATGGCGGTCGGACAGATCGCGGGCAGCTTCGCAGGCTCAAGCTTGGTGATGCGGTGCGACGTAAAATTCGTGCGCAAGATGCTTCTGTTCGTCGTTGCCGCCACGATTTTAAAGCTACTTTACGGACTGATTACAGATTGATTACAGACCGGTTGAGGGCCGATCGCGGGTTAATTTCAAGCCAAAATCATAGAATTTTATACAGGATTTCGTATAAAATTTCACGTAAAATTTTATGAACCTTCGCCGATTTGCCGCAATGACGCTGATCTTGCTGTAGGGTCGCATCAGTCTCGCTTCGATGGCGTCGATTATATCGTAGCTTCGCGCTGATCTTGTCACGACTATGCTAATTTCCCGCTGCTGCGATGTTGATTCTGTTGCCGTTGCGTCGGAAGCCTCACTTGTCGCGAGGTCTTTGATTTTATTATTTCGATATCGCTGATTTTGCTCCGCTACATCGACAACTTCGTTGCCGCGCTTGCTACTGCGAGGATTTTAATTGCGTTGCGCGGTGTCGCACTGGTTTATTATGACGGCGCTGTTCTTTCTGCTGCGATAGCAGCAATTTTGGCGCTGCTTTTACTGCCCCGCCGCCCGTATAGCTACCATGGGCGGGCTCAGTTTTGCTATCGCGACATTGCGATCTTGATGGTGCAAGGATTTGATTTGATGCCGCAACGATGCTGATGAAGTTTCGTCCATCCGCATCGGTTAAATTTAGCCGTACTGTCCGTATCTATTTCGTCGTATCGCCATGCATTCATTCGGTGCCGCCGATAGAGTCGTCGTATTGCCGAGCGCGCGGCGTTATCATGCTCGTACTTATGAAATTTTATATGTTTATGCCCACAAAATTTAAAATATCGCTCCATAGATCATTTTCCGCGCTGCCGTACGTACTACCAAACCAACTCTCAGCGATTAAATTTAGCCGCACTTTCACGCGCTGTTTTATTGCGCCTGTTAGCTCTTTTAAATTTGCCGTTTCGCCGCCATGGCTCGCTTTCCGCGCTAGCCTCACCTGTATTTGCACGATAAATTTAACCGCATTGCCGCGCCTGTACCAACAAATTTAGTTACCCTCGCCGCCCGTTAAATTTTATCGTACCCTCTGCACCCGCAACCTTGCCCGCGAAATTCCGCCGCCTAAAGCAATGCTAAAATATTTTGCGATAAAATGGGCGAAATTTTTCACAAAGGATTTAGTATGCAAATCATCTCGACTCCCGATGCGGCGCAGGCCATCGGGCCGTACTCTCAGGCGATCAAGGCGGGTGGGTTCATCTTTACCTCCGGGCAGATCGCGCTTAAGCCGGACGGCGAGTTTGTCGCGGGCGGCGTAGAAGCGCAGAGCAGGCAGGTTTTGCAAAACCTCGCGGCGATCCTAAAAGAAGCGGGCGCGACGCTGCAAGATGCCGTCAAAATTACGATTTTCCTGGCCGATATGGGCGATTTTGCCGCGGTGAACGAGATATACGCTGCGGCGTTCGGCGAGCACAAGCCCGCTCGCAGCACGGTGCAGGTCGCCAAACTCCCCAAAGGCGCGCTTGTGGAGATCGAAGTAATAGCGCTGGCTAAGTAGCGCTAAATTTTGATCGCCGAGGCACTACGAGTGCGCGTTTGCGGTTAAAATTTAGACGCGGGCTGCTCGAAATTTAAACGGCTCGCTTTGATTTTGAAGCTGCGCGAGCTTTTAAATTTAGATTTTCAAAGCCGCGTCAAATGCCTGTGGATCTATGCAAACAGTGCGTCTTGATGCTGCTAAGGCATTAAAATTTCTCATTCAAAATGGGATAAAAATGATAGAAAAACTTATTCAAAAATCTAAAAATATCGCAGCCGCGGGGCGCAGCGATATAGAGCCCGCATGGATTGCGCAGGCGCAGCGGCGGCTAGGCTTTACGCTGCCTGCGAGCTACAAGCAGATGCTGTTAAGATACGCCAGCGTCAGCGCGGCGGGGACGGAGCTAAAAACGATCGCGCCGCCCGAGTTTGTGGATGACGCCGACGCCGACATCTGCTACACGTATGAGATAAATCTCAAAAACGGGCTATTTGCCGCGGACGAGCTCGTGTTTTTGCAGCTCGAAGACGAGGAGTATTATTTTAAAATTTCGCCCGCAAATGGCATGGCAAGCGAGCGGACAGACGATGCGCCGTGCGAATACAAGGTCTATGTGCGCGACTACGCGCAGAGCGAGGATAGGCTTTTTGCAGACGATTTTTACGGGTTTTTGGAAAAATTTTAAGATGAAATTTAGAATAAAAAATCAGGAGAGGCGAAATGGGACTGTTTGGCATTTTTAAAAAGCAAAAATTTGATGTCGACGTGCGTGCGGACGGTATTTTCATCGACGGCGTAAACTGCGAGTTTGATCTAGCTAAGTTTAACGAAACCTTGGGCCAGCCGCGCGTGATTGATGACGGTGAGGGCAAAAGTCGCTATTTTTGGGATGAGGCGGGGATTTTTGCTTTTGTGCGCGCAGACGAGCTCGCAGAACTTAAGCTTTCCGAGATAGTTTTGATGCTTGAGGTCGCAAAGGGCGTGCAGCACGAGGTTCCGCGCAAGCTCTACGGCGGCGCATTCACGCTTGAGGGCAGACCGCCGCTTGAGGCCGTGCCTGAGCAGGAGCTGCGCGGCGCATATATATTTTTGGAGCTTAGCCTAGGCAAATTCGAAGTCTCGCTAGCTCTTTCCGAGGCTGTACAGGAGTGCATAGGCGCGATGGACTTTGCCGAGCGTTTCGCTAAGCGCGACACCGATGAGATCGCAGATATCGTG